>NZ_JAZHYN010000012.1:0-73295 GCF_036576025.1 Methylocystis borbori
GCCTTCCCCAATCCCAGCCAGCCAAACCCCGCCCGCAGGCAAAGCCCTAACCAGCCAAAATCAGACCCGGCGGCTTGTTGTTATCGGACGAATACCGACGTCGCCGCCTAAGCAAAAATCCCGGCCCCTCCCCTCCAGGAAGGAGCCGTAGACCCCGCTTAGCCTGAACCAACAATTCCAACTCAACCCCATAACCACAATACCCCTCCAGATAGCCAAAAACAATCTATCGAATAGTAATAGCAACCCTAGTGGATGGGTCATAATCCATCTGAAGGGGTTGGGGCGTCAGCGCGGAAATCTCCCAATGGAACGAAAATATCTATATAAAATAATAATCTAAATAAGCTTGTCGCCTTCCCGCCCCTCGCCCTCGTTCGAAAACGACTCGCGCGCCCCCTGCCCGCCACAGGGAGTGTGTGGCGCCGCTGACACGCTTGCGGCGAAATCCTCAGCGGACGGCCTCCAAGGCGTTGCGAATATCCTTGACAGAGGCGGGACCGTCACGGTCGGTGAGCGGCGCAAGGCCGAAGCGAACCTCGATGGTGCGCAGAATCGACAGCGTGTCATAGACCGTCTTGTCGATGAATCCCTTCTTCGCATAGGGCGAAATGATGAGCGTCGGCACGCGGGTTCCCGGGCCGTACGCATCTCGATGCGGCGGCGGCACGTGATCCCAGAAGCCGCCGTTCTCATCCGCCGTAACGATGATCAGCATGTCGTCCCAATTGGGGCTCTGGCGCAGTCTCGCGACGACTTCCGCGATGTGGGCGTCGCCCGCGGCGAGATCGGAATAGTCGGGATGCCCGTTAAACATGCCAAGCGGCTTGTAAAAGCTCACTTGCGGCAGATCGCCTTTGTCCGCGGCGCAGAAAAAATCGTCGGCATCTTTAAGATTGGCGCGTCCTTTTTGTCCTTCGGCGTAATTGGCGAAATATGCAAAGGGCTGATGGTGAGTCTGAAAGACGTCCGGCTTGCCGTCGCCGTAAGGCTTGAGGCGGCCCCCGGTGACGTCGCGCCAGCCGCCCGCGTACCAGGCCCAGGTGACGCCTTTCTCCGTCATTCGATCGCCGATCGTCGGCTCGTGCAACGGCGGAAGACGATCCTGCCCTTCCGTCTTGTCGTGCTTGGAGACCGGATTTGCGGGTTGAAGCGTTCCGATCGCCTCCAAATTTTCTGTCAAGGCGCCAAGGTTCTTGTGGCGCGGCGGCCCGTCGAGCACGCTTTTCGGCGAATCCTCTCTGCGGGCGCGAATCTTGAGTTCCGCCCCTTTAGAATCCTTGATGCTCGTCAGCTCCGACAGAAATTTTTTCTTCGTGGACTCGACAGGATTGTCGAAGACCGGCGCGCAACCGCAGATCAAAAAGAAATGATTAAGCATCGAGCCGCCGAAGGCCGCATGAAAAAAATGGTCAGCGAGCGTGAATTCCTTCGCCAAGGCCCACTGCTTCAGCGCTGAGCCGTCGTAATAGCCCATGACCAGCGCGCCGGCGTTCGAGGCCTCGACGAAGCGGTCCATTTTTTCGCCGTCGATCTGCTCCTGCTCGAGATAGAAGTCATGCACCGGATCCATCGTGTGGCCATCGATGTCGACATACGGTTCGAGGCGAAACGGGGCGTTGGGCAAGCGTCGCGGAAAGCGATCGTCCCATCGCGGGCGCGGCAGCGCGGCGAGCGGCTTTCCGTCGAAATCGACTTGCGGGGGGTGCTGAGCGGAATTGACGCCCTCGGCGCCGGGAAACAGCCCGAACACATGATCGAAGCTGCGGTTCTCGGTGAAGATGACGACGATATGGCCGATGCGCGCAAAGGGGTTTTCCTCTTCGGCGACGGCCGGCGCGCCCAGCGCAAGCGCCGCGCAAAACGATAAAATTGAAAAACGGAGTCTGGCCTTCATGAAACGATCCTCCCGCGCGGCCCACGCCGCGCGGGAGGATTATCGACCCGCAAACGCCATTTTGTGACATGCCGCCTAGAGCAGGTTCCGAAAAAGTTGACAGACTTTTTCGATGAGAACCTGCTCCAATATTTTGATTTTGAGCGATTCCTTATCGATCACATGATTCCATGTGATCGGGAAGCGCTCTAGGCAGCGGCGGCCCCGGAGCCGGGCTTATTGCGGCCGCGGCGTATCCTTGGTGCGCGACGGGAGCATGGGATAGGACACTTTGGGCTGGTCGCCGGTCAATGTTCCAAGAAATGCGACGATCGCGCCGAGATCCTCTTTCGACAGAGTCTCGCCGAGTTGATCCTTCGCCATGATGTCGGCCGCCTCTTCGAGCGTCCAAACCGAGCCGGTATGGAAATAGGGCGCGCGCAGCGCGACATTGCGAAGCGGCGCCGAACGGAAGACGAATTCGTCCGCGGCGTCATGCGTCACCTTGGCGCGTCCCTTGTCCGCGGCGGGGAGAATCTCCTCGCCCGGCTTCTGCGCCACGCCGAAGGGGAAATAGCCGTTGCCGCCGATGTTCACGCCGCCGTGACAGCCTCCGCATCCCTTGTCGATGAAAAGGCGCAGGCCCTTCTTCTCGACATCGTTGAGTGCGGCGTCTTCGCCCTTGAGGAAACGATCGAAACGCGAATTGGGCGTCGTCAGCGTGGCCTCGAAGGCCTCGATCGCCTTCGCCATATTGTCAAAGCTCACCGGATTGGGATCGCTCGGAAAGGCCGCCTTGAAGGCCGTCACATAGGCCGGAATGCTGTTTAAGGTCTTCTCGACCTCCGCCGGCGTATTGTTCATTTCGACGTCGGCCTGCACCGGGCCCTTCGCCTGCGCCTTGAGATCGACCGCGCGGCCGTCCCAGAACTGGGCGACGTTGAAAACGGCGTTGAGCACGGTCGGCGCGCGGCGCGGACCTTTCGCCCAGCCATGTCCGATCGAGGTGGGGCCGGCGTCGACGCCGCCCGTGCCGAGATTGTGACAGCTGTTACAACTGATGATCTGGCTCTTCGACAGGCGCGGATCGAAAAACAGCTTTTGGCCGAGTTCGATCTTCGCCGCCGTGATGTCGTTGTTCTTCACCGCCGTCGCGACGCTGGCGGCGTCGATCGGCTTGAAGATCGCATTGGCGTCGATGCGCAGATCGGCCGCCATCGCGAAAGCCGGCGCCAATAACGTCGCGGCGGCCGCCGCGATCCAGCTCCGATACATTTTTTGCTCCTTGCGTTTCCCGGCGCGCACGGACGCTCGCATTCGCAGGCGCAATGGCGTCCGTCGCATGGGGTTGGCTATCATAATCGGCCGCGTCGAGGAAGCGCGGCAAAGATTACGTTAGAAGGCGTGTCTCCATCTAAATCAAAAGACTATAACTTAAACATGACAGTTTAGAATGGGTTCAACTTTTAAGAAAAATTGGATCACGAGACTGTCGTTCATCATCGGATCGGGGAAAACATCGTGCGTTGCACAACTTCTTTATCCGAAAGAGCCGCTAGGAGCGGCCAGTTCTTCGCCAAGCGCGTCAATGTCATCGCGATGACTTGCCCAACAGGCAAAAGCGGAGCAAAGTTGGAATAAGAATAAAAACGGCGTCAGACCGATCGAAACGGGAGGGAGCTCATGACCGAGCGCGTTTTTTCCAGGCGGCTGCGCATCATCGGGACATTCATGAGAGCGGCCTGTTCGATCGGGGCTCTGCTCGCGATGGGCGCCCTCGCCCTCGCCGACCCCCTCGGCCTGCCGCAGGTCCCCGTTCCCGGCGACAATCTCCAATCGCCCGAAAAGATCGCGCTCGGCGACAAACTGTTCCACGACGCGCGCTTCTCCATCGACGGGACGGTGAGCTGCGCCACCTGCCACAATGACAAGAAAGCCTTCACCGACAGTCCGCTGCGCGTCTCCGAAGGCCATCATAAGCTCACGGGCACGCGCAATGCGCCGACCGTCATCAACTCGGCCTATTTCACGACGCTGTTCTGGGACGGACGTTCGGGTTCGCTCGAGGATCAATCGCAGCATCCCATGGTCAATCCCGTCGAAATGGGACTGCCCAATCACGAGCCGGTGCTCAAAATCGTGCGCGAGGACCCCGCCTATGTCGAAGCCTTCAAGAAAGTCTTCGGCAAGACCGGACGCGACGTGACGATGGAGGAAGTGAAGAAGGCGCTCGCGAGCTTCGAGCGCACGATCGTCTCGGGCGATTCGCCCTTCGACAAATGGTATTTCGGCGGCGATCGCAACGCCATCAGCGAGCAGGCCAAGCGCGGCTTCGACGTTTTCGTCGGCTCGGGACGCTGCGTGTCCTGCCATGTCGTCGAACAGACGCAGGCGCTCTTCACCGACAACAGATTCCACAATATCGGGGTCGGCATCAACAGGATCCAGGCCGACGTGCCGCGTCTCGCCGAGCAATTCCTGAAGGCCAAGGCGGCGGGCGCCGAGGTCGACAAGGCGGTTCTCTCCGATCCGAAAGTCTCCGACCTCGGCCGGTTCGCCGTGACCGATTCCTTCGACGAGATGGGCGGCTTCAAGACATCGACGCTGCGCAATATCGCGGTGACCGCGCCCTATATGCACGACGGCTCGCTGAAGACGCTCAAGGACGTCGTCAAACATTACAACGAAGGCGGAAAGAGCCCCGGCGATCCGTCGCCGATCAATCCTTACCTTTCCGGCGGCATCCGACCGCTGAATCTGACGGACCAGCAGATCGACGACCTCGTGGCGTTCATGGAGACGCTGACGAGCCCCGCTTTTGCGGCGGCGCAGACGAAATAAGCGTTCGCGCAACCGATACATTCAAATAAGCGGCGCAGTTTTTAACGCAGCCGCAAGGGAGGACAGGAGATGAGCAGGCTCGTCACAAGACGCAGCGTGATCGCCGCCGGCGCCGCCGCCGGAACGCTGACCACGCTGCCGATCTCCATGGTGCGTCTCGCCTTTGGCGGCGCGCGCGAGGATTTCAGCTTCACCTATATTTCGGATTCGCACATTCAGCAGATCAAGGGCGCGAGCTTCGTGCGCAACTGGGACACGGGGTTGAAGCGCGCCGTCGCCGAGGCCAACCTCATCACGCCCGAGACGGATTTCGTCATGTTCGGCGGCGATCTCGCGCAGCTCGGCAAGAAGGACGAACTCGACCATGGCGCCGAGATGCTGTCGCATCTCAAAGGGAAGCTCCGCTGCGTGATGGGCGAGCACGACTATTATCTCGACCTTGGAGAATATTGGTCGACGCTGTTTGGGCCGCATTGGTACAGCTTCGACCATAAGGGCGTGCATTTCGTCGTGCTCAACTCGATTCTCACGACCGACGAGTGGACTTTCCATCGCTGGCCCACGGCCGAGCAGCGCATGCTCGAAATGGCCGGCCTCGACAATCCGAACGGCTCGCCCTTCATGGTGGGCGCCAAGCAGCGCGCCTGGCTGAAGAGCGATCTCGACCAGGTCTCGAAGGACACGCCGATCGTCGTGTTCTCGCACTCGCCTTTGCAGAAAATCTACAAGGGCTGGAACTTCTGGACGGACGACGCCGAGGAGGTGCAGGCGCTGCTGCAGCCGTTCAAGACGGTCAACGTCATCTACGGCCATGTGCATCAGATCCAGTACAATCAGATCGGCAACATCGCCTTCAACGCCGTGATGGCGACGGCCTGGCCCTGGCCTTACCCCGACACGTACGCCCAGGCGGGCGCGCATGTGCCGGTGCTGACGGTGCCGATGAACCGCGCCGATCCCTTCTTCGAGCGCGACGCCACCGGCTGGCAGTTGATCGACGTGAACAGCGGCCGGATCACCGCGCGCTATCAGCTTTGGGACAACCAGGAGCGCGTCGTCGGTTTCGATCCGAAACAGGGCAAGCCCGTCGATAAAAAATATCAGGAGGCGGTCATCCGCAAAGCGCCGCAGACCCATTATTGACGCAAGGAGAATGACGATGCGCCGCTTTACGACTGCGTTCGCGCTTGGCGCCTTTGCTTTTGGCGCGCTCGCTCTTGGCGCGCTGCCCGCCTCGCCGGTCGCGCGCGCCGACGAATTTACGAAAACGGACGTCGACCGCTGGCAGGGCGAATTCGACACGGTGGTGAAGAGAGGCCGCGAACTCTGGACGAGCGGCGAAGTCGGAACCAATGGCGTCGCCTGCGCCCAATGCCATCCCAACGCCGCCAACACCCATCCCGAAACCTATCCGAAATTCCAAAAGCAGCTCGGCAAGGTCGCCCAGCTCTTCGAGATGGTGAACTGGTGCATCCGCAACCCGCTGCAGGGCGCGCCGATTGCGGCGGACGATCCGAAGATGACCGCGTTTATTTCCTACATCCATTACGAGCGCCGGGGCGTCCCGCTCGCGCCGGGCAAGCATTGACAGACGAGATACGCTGAATAAAACCGCGGCGGGAACGATCCCGCTCGCGGCGCGTTTGCCTAAATCCTTTATTCTTGGGGCCCGGTCCGCCGGGCCCAAAAATTGAGTATTCACAATGGTTGAGCAACTCATCGATCGGATTTACGAATGCTCCTTCGCGCCCGACATGTGGCCGGAAGTGCTGGACGAACTGTCCCATCTCGCGGAAGCCAAGGGCGGGGTGCTCTTCGCCGCCCGCGAGCGGGTCTCCCGCTGGACCTCCTCCCCGCCCTTCACGAGCATGTCGAGAATTTCATGCGCGGCGACTGGCTGGCCAATTGCACGCGCGGCGGCCGGCTGTTCAGCCGGCGCCATCCCGGCTTCCTCACCGACGACGACGTCTATACCGCCGAGGAGCTGGAGCGGGACCAGAACTATTGCGAGTTCCTGAAGCCGCGCGGGCTCGGATTCAGCGCGGCGACCGCGATCGCGCTCCCCACCGGCGACACCAGCATCATTTGTCTGGAACGCGCGCATAATCGCGGGCCGGTGGAGCCCGCGATCATCCGCCAGCTCGACGAATTGCGGCCGCATCTCGCCCGCGCCGCCTTCCTCGCCACGCGCCTCCAGCTCGAACGCGCCCGCGTCGCGGGCGAAACCTTCGCGCTCATCGGCCTGCCGGCGCTGGTGCTCGACGACGATGGCCGGGTCATTTCCGCGAACGACCCCAGCAACGCGCTGGGGAAATTCGTTCGCTGGCGCGCCCATGACCGCGTCGCGCTGGTCGATGCAGGGGCCGACGCGCTGTTGCGTCAGGCGATCGAGGCGCTTCACGACGATCTCGTCGGCGCGCCGCGCTCCTTCGCCATGCGTTCGAGCGAGGACGACGCCCCGATGATCGCCAATCTCGTTCCGATCCGCGGCGCGGCGCGCGATATCTTCGTTCGTTGCGCGGCGGTTCTGGTGATGACGCAGGTGGGCGCGCCGCAGGCGCCGGGGCTCGAGCTGGTGCAGTCGCTCTTCGACCTCACTCCTGCCGAGGCGCGGGTGGCGCGCGGCCTCGTCGTCGGCAAGACGCTTGAAGAAATCGCCGCCGACCAGTCCGTCTCCCGCAACACGGTGCGCACGCATCTCCGCGGGGTGATGGAGAAGACCGGCTGCAATCGTCAGGCGGAAGTCGTCGCCCTGCTTGGCGGCCTGACCCCGCTCGCTTCCTCAAAAAGCGCCTAGAGCAGGATCGTTTGATTGGAATCGCATCGCGCTTCCATCAAGAACGATCTCGCTCCAGCGTCGACATTCAAAATCAACATTTTGGGCCGGCATCATCCATTTGGACGATGCCGGCTTATTACTTTGGTCATAGCTTATTAATCGAACGCTGGGGGGGCGGACGAAATTGCCGCGGACGCTTCATTAACTCGGGGTTCGAAGACTATTCGCTCAATTTTCAGACCACCTTTTTGAGCGATCGTATGAGCAGCTCTTTCTCCTACAAATTTGGGGGGCCTTCGCGAGGCCCTCTTTTTTTGTCCGAAACTGGCGCACGGCGGTTCGGCTAGAAAATGCGTCAACCAAAAAGAGGGCCTGTTCCTGGATTAAGATCCTCGGACAGGCCCTACAGCGCGTCGCGATAGGCGCGCAGTTCGTCCTGAATCGCTTCAATTCCGGAAAGCTTCCAGAAATCGGCGATGTCGATCCGGGTCGCGCCCGCGATATCGAAATCGCCTGCGCCGTCTTCAGGAATGACGAGCGTCGCCGGCAATTCGCCGTCGAGCTTCAAGACATGCGCGACGCCATTGTGGCGGCCGAAGAACCAGCTCGTCACGGCGCCGTCGACGCCTCTGCTCTCGCCCAGATATTTCTCGGCTTTCGTCATTTGGCTTCCGTTCGCTTCGGGGGTCAGACGCCCGTCGGATAGTTGGGGCTCTCGCGCGTGATCGCCACGTCATGCACATGGCTCTCGCGCAGGCCAGCGTTGGTGATGCGCACGAATTGCGCGCGCTCCTGAAACTCCTTGATCGTCGGCGCGCCGACATAGCCCATGGCGGCCCGCAAGCCCCCGGCGAGCTGATAGAGGATCGGCGCGAGCGGCCCGCGATAAGGCACCTGCCCCTCGATGCCCTCGGGCACCAGTTTGAGCTGGTCCTTCACGTCGCCTTGGAAATAGCGGGTGGCGGAGCCCGCCGTCATCGCGCCGACGGATCCCATGCCGCGATAGGCCTTGAAGGACCGCCCCTGATAGAGAAAAACCTCGCCGGGCGATTCCTCCGCGCCGGCGAAGAGCGAGCCGATCATCACCACATCGGCGCCGGCCGCGATGGCCTTCGCGAGGTCGCCGGAATATTTCACGCCGCCGTCGGCGATGATGGGCACGTCGGCCTTATGCGCCTCCTCGGCCGCCTCCATGATCGCGGTGAGCTGCGGCACGCCGACGCCCGCGACGATGCGGGTGGTGCAGATGGAGCCGGGGCCGATGCCGACCTTGATCGCGTCCGCGCCGGCGCCGACCAGCGCCTTGGCGGCCTCGGCGGTGGCGATATTGCCGGCGATGATCTGGACCTTGTTCGAGGCTTTCTTGACCCGCGCCACCTGGTCGATCACCGCCTGCGAATGGCCATGCGCCGTGTCGATGACGACGCAATCGACGCCGGCGTCGATAAGCTGGAGCGCGCGCTCGAAGCCATGGTCGCCGACGGTCGAGGCCGCCGCGACGCGCAGGCGTCCTTCGCCGTCCTTGCAGGCGTAAGGGTGAAGCGTCGCCTTCTCCATATCCTTGACGGTGACGAGGCCGACGCAATGATAATCCTCGTCGACGACGATGAGCTTCTCGATGCGGTGCTCGTGCAGGAGCCGTTGCGCCTCCTCCTGCCCTACGCCCTCGCGCACGGTGACAAGCTTCTTCGTCATCAGCTCATGGATGGGCTGGCTGCGGTCCTGGGCGAAGCGCACGTCGCGATTGGTGAGAATGCCGACGAGCCTTCCCTTGCCGCCATCGCCCGCGCGCTCGACCACGGGAATGCCGGAAATGCCGTGGCCCGCCATCAGCGCGAGCGCGTCGGCGAGCGTCTCGTCGGGGAAGATGGTGATCGGATCGATCACCATGCCGCTCTCGTAGCGCTTCACCTTGCGCACTTCGGCGGCCTGGGCGGCGGCTGAGAGATTCTGGTGGATGACGCCGATGCCGCCGGCCTGCGCCATGGCGATGGCGAGCCGCGCCTCCGTGACCGTATCCATGGCGGCGGAGACGATCGGCAGGTTGAGCGTGATGTCGCGCGTGAGGCGGCTGGTGACGTCGACGCTCGAGGGCATCACCCGCGAATGGCCCGGCCGCAGCAGAACGTCGTCGAACGTCAGCGCTTCGGTCAGGGTGACGGGCGATGCGGCCATGGGGCGCCAACTCCTTTAAGCGGAAGCGCCGGGACGCCAGCCGCTGGGATGCGATGCGACGGCTTGCGCCGTCATGGGTTGGCGCGTGCTCATAGCATTATTCAGGACGAAGGCAAATGACAGGGGCGCAACAGCCCTCCCCTTGAGGGGGAGGGTGGGAATGCCCGGCGCGACGCAAAAATTTGATATGCTTTTGAACAATCAACCGATCGGAGCGCGAGCGCCTAGATGCGATTAGTCCAATTGAGCTTTGCCTCCCGCCTGGTCGCGTTGGTCGCCGCCTTGAGCGTCGGCGCGACGCTGATGTCATCGATTCTGCTTTCCTGGTCCAATTACCGGGCGATGATCGAGGAGGCGCAGGTGCAAGGCGAAAGCGTCGCGCGCGTTCTGGCGAGGAGCGCAAGCCTCGCGCGCGAACTTCCGATCGAAGTCGAGCAGATGTTCTCGCAGCATATGCTCGTCGCGGCCGAGCTGGTGGCCCAATTCGTCGACGCGGCGGAAAAAGCCGGCATGACCCCGGCCGAAATCAACAATAGGCTCACCGCGATCACCGACAAGACGGTGCTCGACGAATTCTGGGTCACCGACGAAAATGGCCGCGCCTATATCCACAGCAATAGAAACGCCGATTTCCTCTTCAGCCCTTCCGCCGAGCAGCAGCCGCAGGCGCATGAATTCTGGGACCTGCTGACCCGCAAGAAGGACAAGATCATTCAGGACGCCAGAAAGCGGGAGATCGACCATCAACAGTTCAAATATGTCGGCGTCGGCGGCGCGGATAAGCCGCGGATCGTCCAGGTCGGCTACAATGCGCGCTTTCTCGAGGTTCTCGACGAGCAGATCGGCCTTCCGCGCGTGATCGACAATATTCTCGGCAGCGGCGAAATCGACGCCATCTTCGTCTTCAACAAGGAATCGAGCCTGATCGCCAGCCCGAAAGCGGGACGGGCGATTGGCGACGGCGGCCAGCTGACGGAGCGCGAGTTGGCGCCCCTTCACAGCGTCATCGCGACCGGCCAGTCGCGGTCGGTGATCGGGAAGACCAAGTTGAGCGTCATCTCTCCGATCAACGGAGAAAACGACGCCGTGATCGGCGCCGCGCTGATCCGAATGCCCATGACCCGCCTCAATAATATGCTCATTATGCAGATCGAGGCTGCGCTCGCGATCGCGCTTGGCGCAACCTTGCTCGGCGGCGGCATGGCGGTCTGGTTTGCGCGCAAGCAGACGGCGCCGGTCGTGGCGATCACCAACGCCGCGCGCAATGTCGAGCGCAGAGCGTTTTCTCCAGGCGAATTGTCGGCGGTCGAAAGCCGCAACGACGAGGTGGGTCAACTCGCCCGCGTCTTCACGAAAATGGCCCAGGATTTTCTCGACCGGGAAAGAACTCTCGACGCGCTCGTGAAGCAGCGAACCCAGGCGCTCGAAGAGCGAAACACCGAGCTCGAAAGACTGTCGGCGCGGCTCTCGAAATATCTTTCGCCCCAACTCTACGGCACGCTTTTCAAGAATAATCAGGTCGCGTCAATTTCGGCCAAGCGAAAGAAACTGACGATTTTCTTCGCCGACGTCGTGCGCTTCAGCGAGATGGCGGAGCATCACGAAGCCGAAGACGTCACCCGCATGCTCAATGATTTTCTTAATGGGATGGCGGTGATTGCGCTCGCCTATGGCGCGACCATCGACAAATATATCGGCGACGCCGTCATGATCTTCTTCGGCGATCCCGAAACGCGCGGCCTCAAGGAGGATGCGCTCGCCTGCGTTTTCATGGCGCTCGACATGCAAGCGATGACCGGACGGCTGGAGCGCGAATGGCGCGACCAGGGCCTCGACCAAAGGTTTCAAATCCGTATCGGCGTCAATACCGGCTATTGCACCGTCGGCGATTTCGGCAGCCAGGAGCGGATGGATTACACCATCGTCGGCCATCAGGTGAATGTCGCGGCGCGCCTCGAACAATCGGCCGCGCCGGGCGCGATCCTCATTTCCCACGAGACGATGACGCTCGTCGAAGACGCGGTCGAGGCGGAGGAACAGGCGCCGCTGCAGGTGAAGGGCATCACCGCGCCGATCCGCACCTATCGGGTGATCGGGAAAAAGCGGCCGCCGACGACAGCGGTCATTCACGAGGAGCGGGAGGGCCTCGTCGTCGACGTCGATCTCGTAAAGGCTAATAAGAACGAGGCGATCGGCCTGTTAGAGGCGACGATCGAGCGCATCCGTTCGACGGAAGGGTAGCGGGCGCGGAACTGGGCAGGAAGAGCGCGAACATAGCCACGCCTCTCCCTCCCTGCCGCTTCGCGGAGGGAGGGGAACGCCGCGCCCGACGCCGAATTTCCTTGCAATTCGCTCCCGCCCGCGTGGTAGAACGCCCGCCTGCCCAATTCACAAGGGATTTTAGATGCCTGAAGTCATCTTCGCGGGCCCGGCCGGAAGGTTAGAGGGCCGCTTCCATCAGTCCGCCACGCGGGGCGCGCCGATCGCCATCATTCTGCATCCGCATCCACAATTCGGCGGCACGATGAACAATCAGATCGTCTACCACCTCTATTACGCTTTCGCGGAGCGGGGCTTTTCCGTGCTGCGCTTCAATTTCAGGGGCGTCGGGCGCTCCCAAGGCTCCTTCGACCATGGCGCGGGCGAACTTTCCGACGCGGCGGCGGCGCTCGACTGGGCTCAGTCGGTGAACCCGGAAGCGCGCGCCTGCTGGATCGCCGGCGTCTCCTTCGGCGCCTGGATCGGCATGCAGCTTCTCATGCGCCGGCCGGAGATCGAAGGCTTCATTTCGGTCGCGCCGCCCGCGAACCGGTTCGACTTCTCCTTCCTCGCCCCCTGCCCGTCCTCGGGCCTTTTCGTCCATGGCGATCAGGACCGGGTCGCGCCGCTTAAGGAAGTGACGGGGCTCATCGAGAAGCTCAAGACGCAAAAGGGCATCCTCATCGAGCATGCAGTGGTCGAGGGCGCGAACCATTTTTTCGAGAACAAGGTCGAGCCCTTGATCGCCCATGTCGACGCCTATCTCGACAGGCGGCTCGGCAATCCGCCGCGCATCGCCATTCCCGCGCGGGGCGACTAAGCCTTCTCAGGAGGCGGCGCGGGCCAATACGCCGCCCGGCAGCGCCGCCGGCGCGCCCGTCGTCGTCGGGAAGGTGAGCGGCAGTCCCTCCAGCACGCGGGCGGCGAGATAGGCGAAAGCCTGCGCCTCCATCGAATCCGCCGACCAGCCCACGGCGTCCGCCGTCGTCACCCGGCAAGGCAGGCGCATGACGAGCTCGCGCACGAGGATCGGATTGCGCGCCCCGCCGCCGCAGACGATGAGCAATTGCGGCTGCGTCGGCAGATGCGGAAAAAGCCGCAGCACGGAGGCCGCCGTGAAGGCGGTGAGGGTCGCGGCGGCGTCCTCGGTCGAGAGCTTCGCCACGGCGTCGAGCGCGAAGGCGTTGCGGTCGAGCGATTTCGGCGGCGGCTCGTCGAAGAAGGGATGCGCGAGCATCTTGAGCAGCACGGCCTCGTTGACGCGCCCGCGCGCCGCCATATGGCCGTGGCGGTCGATCGGCGCGCCGGTGCGCTGAAGCATCAGATCGTCGATCAGCGCATTGCCCGGGCCCGTGTCGCAGGCGATAGGCTCCATGCCATCGGAGACATAGGTGACATTGGCGACGCCGCCGATATTTAGAAGCGCCACCTCGCCCTTCATGCCGCCGCCCGCGACGAGGGCGCGGTGGAAGACGGGCACGATCGGCGCGCCCTCCCCGCCCGCGGCGATATCCGCCGCGCGGAAATCGTAGGCGACGTCGATGCCGAGGCGCGACGCGAGCGCCGGCCCGTCGCCGATCTGGATGGTGAGCTTTTGCTTCGGGCGATGCAGCACCGTCTGGCCATGGAAGCCGACGATATTGACGCTCGCGGGGTCGATCGCGTTGTCGTTCAGAAGCGTCTCGACGGCCTCGGCGTGGCGGTCCGTCACCATGCGCTCGGCGAAGGCGAGCACGCCCGGCCGCGCATTGCGGTCCTCCAGCGTCGCGGCTTCGGCGAGGGCGTTGCGCAACAGCGCGCGGTCGGCGTCGTTATAGGGGTAATGGCCGGTCGGCCCGAAGGCGACGCTTGTCTCGCCATCGGTTTCGATCAGCGCGACATCGACGCCGTCCATCGACGTGCCGGACATGAGGCCGATTGAGCGGTAGAGGGGCAAGAGGCGATCACTCACTCACGAGTATCAACTAGAACTGGGCGGCAACTCGAGTTCCTTGAGTAGAGTTATCGCTTTCTCCAGACGGCCAAAGTTGGCTTTTCCCGGCTTGCGACGCTCTAATTCTTGTTGCCAATCAGCTAATTTTTCAACCTGAGTCAGCCAATGGATGGTGGCGGCAAGCTCCAAAGCAGTTGAACTCTCAGAGTTAAGTCGCGCAAGAAGATTGCGAGCGCCTTCTTGAGATAATTCCCCCAACTGTTGAAAATCTGACATAGGCCGATGGCTTCGGAAAATGCTGAAAGGAGCGCCATCCAGTTTTCGAAACTCAGTTGTTTCCTCCAATGTATCCCAAAACTTGGCGTCCGTGACAGCGTCGGCGATTGCTTCCGAATAAGGACCATAATGATGGTAAGTGAACTTGGCGTCGCTTTTCAGGCCCTTCTGCTCCAGCAAATAGACGATTTTTTGCAGACGGATTCGTCCGACGAGTTCGCCTCCAGAGAGAGCGACAACGCCAACGACGATATCATCGAGTTTCGTCATCGCGTTCTCCGGTAACCTTCAAAACTGAATTTCGTACTGATTCGTCTAGAAAATAATAACGCAAAATTTCCTCGCCTGCCGCCAAGGCCTGCACAGGCTTAGAAAGGCGTGCAACATCAACTGGTTCATCATGTTTGCGTCTGATATAAACACGCTTGTGAGGCTTCACATTTTCGCGTTGCGCATCCTTGTAGATTGAGAGTGGCGCCCGATCCACGAAAATCGAATTTTCCATTTTTGGTAGCAATTTCGTATCAATGAAACGTCTACGAGCCTTATCGAGAGCGGTCGGATTCTGTATGTCGATTGCAACAGATTTCATTAACTTTCGATCGCGAATGCGTTTCGCTTGATCCTTTAGAGAGCCGTTGCCTCTTTCGGCTGTTATCTCAATGGCGCTCCAAACGACCGCATCATCGAGATCAAGGTATCGCCTGATATTTGGCTCTTCCGCGTAGTAGGTTCGTAGTGGGTGATCCTCGTGCACGGCAAGATTCGCAACGACTCCCCTCGCCGATTCATTCGCAAATTCCAAAAGGAATTTGGATATCATTTGTTCCATTCCGCGCGTCGCGTGATGGAGATAGACTTGCGAATAAAGATGATACCGTGCCAGAATGAACGCTTCGACAGCCTGTAGGGCTTTCTCTTCAAAGGCAAATGTTTCGATTTTTTCTGTAGGGCTTTCTGAACGATCGATAGCGACTGCGCTCTCTCCTTCCTCCACCACGCTCGGCACCTGCACCACTCTCAGGTTGTCCAACAGCCACTCAAAGTCGATCGCGCCCGCGCCCGAGCCTGTCATCAATCGGTCGCGCTGAAGATAGTCGAGGCGATCAGCGTCAAACGAACTCGAGACAACAGCAGCATAAATGTCGGTTGGATCGGTCGTGAGCAAGGACGCCACATCGTCAGCGATAGCGCCATTGGCGCCGAATATTTCTTTGAGCACCTGTCGAACGCCATGCCTCTCCGAAGCAATGATCTCGGCAGTCCAGTGCTCATGATCTTTGTAAAGGCCCGGTCGATCCTTTAAGCGATCTATTTCGGCAATCTCAAAAGCGTGGCTGAATGGCCCATGCCCGATGTCGTGCAATAGAGCAGCAATCAACGCGACTCTAGCTTTATTGGGATTCCAGTCTGAGCATTGGTTCTTGGCTATTGTCATCAGTTTGCGCGCTACGTGGAAGACGCCAATTGAATGTGCGAAGCGCGTATGGGTTGCACCTGGAAATGTGAATTCCGAAACTCCCAGCTGCTTAACGCGTCGGAGACGTTGGAACTCAGGAACATTGATCAACTGCCATGCCGCTTTATCAACTTCGCTGTCCCTGTTCTCCAGATCGAAAATGATAAGGTCGTGAACTGGATCGCGTATTCGCTTAAAATGAGCCATCTGAAGTCCGTTCCGGAACCCCTTGGGGAAATAGAATCAAAGTGAACTGACCATGACTTGACCCGTTAGAAAAGCCTACCGCTTCCCCTCCCACGCCCAGGCCGCGACCACCGCGCCAAGCAGCGCGAGCATGGCCCAAAGCCCCAAGCCCAACGGCGCGATTTCGACGCCGACGAGATTTGAAGCGCCGGTCTGCCTGATCCCGATCCAATCGGCGCCGCCGTAACGATTGGCGTCGCGCAGCTCCACGACGCGCGGCATGGAGACGCTGTCCGCCGCGCCGCTCGACAGCCGCCGCACGGTCCCGCCCGTCGCTTCGGCGAGCGGCCGCAGTTTCTCGGTCGTCGAGGCGACCTCGCGGAATTCGCGGGGATTAGGCGGACCGACATTGACGAGCGCCGTCAGCCCGTCGCTCTCGAAGCGCCACAGGCCCATCTCCTTCGCATCGAACTGCGCGCGCCATAGTCCCGGCTCGCTTTGCGACACGGCGATCTCTTCGCGCGCGCCGGAGGGCGCCGTGGCCATCACCGGCGCCGCCGTATCTTTCAGCGTCTGGCGCTCGACGCTGACCTCGCGGCCGCGCGCCGAGGCGCGCAGCGCCTCTTCCTCGAGGTCAGGCTCCTTCATCAGCCAATGCGCGAGCCGGCGCATGAGATCGACATGGGGTCCGCCGCCGTCATAGCCGCGCGCCCAAAGCCAGAGCTGGTCGGAGAGCAGCAGCGCGACGCGGCCCTTGCCTTCATGCGCGAGCACGAGCAGCGGCTTGTCGCGCGCGCCGGACAGGATGGAGTCGCCCTTCACAATGTCGGCGTCGACCTGACGGAACCATTCGCCCCAATTGGGCGGCTCCGCCTTCGCGCCGGCGAGGCCGCGCGTCACCGGATGTTTCTCCCCCGCCTTGCTCACGCGGGCGCGAAACGGCAGCTCCAGAAGCGCGCCGTCGGGGCGCGCCGGCAGAATGCTTTCGAGCGGCGAGTAATAGAGGCCGCGCAGCGTCGCGTAATCGGGGCCGACCGCGGCGAGAAAGGCGCCGCCATTCTCCACGTAATGCGAGATATTCTCGAAATAGACCGAGGGCAGCAGTGTCTGGTTCGAATAGCGATCGAAGATGATGAGATCGAATTCATTGATCTTGCGCCCGAAGAGATCGGCGGTCGGAAAGGCGATCAGCGACAATTCATGCGCGGGCGTGATGTCGAGCTTTTCCGGCGGACGCAGAATGGTGAAATGCACGAGCTCCACATTGGCGTCGGCGCGCAGGAGATTGCGCCAGCTGCGCTCGCCGGGATGCGGCTCGCCGGAGACGAGGAGAACCTTCAAGCGATCGCGCACGCCTTCGATGGCGACGACGGCCTTATTGTCGAAGGGCGTCAGTTCGCCCGTCCCCGTCGGGATTTCGAGCTCGACGACATTCTGGCCGCCATGTTCGATGCGCACCGGAATATTGACGATGTCGCCCGGCACGGGGCTGAAGGTCGCGAGCGCCACGCCGTCGCGGCGCACGGAGATGGGAATGCGCGCGCCCGCGCCGCCCGTGTCGACGACGCGCGCGCGGATGATCTGATCCTTGCCGACGATGCCGAAGCGCGGCGCTTCGATGAGCTCGATGCGGCGGTCGCGCTCGCCCTCATGGCCGGTGACGAGCGCATGCACAGGCCCTTTGAAGCCGAGCGATTCGGCCTTGCCCGGAATGTCGTGAACGACGCCGTCGGTGAGCAGCACGGCGGCGCCGATGCGCTCGGGCGGCACGTCCTTCAAGGCCTCGGCGAGCGCGCCGAAAAGCTTGGTGCCGTCATTGCCGGAGGCGTCATTGGTGACGTTGACGACGCGCGTTTCGATGTCGGCGAATTTCGCCAGCGCCGCGCCCAGCGCCTTGCGCGCCTCCTCGGTCTGCGCCGCCCGGCCGCCGAAATTCTGGCTCTCGCTTTTGTCGATGGCGATGGCGACGACGCTTTTCTGCGGATCGCGCTTCTCGCGCACGAGCGAGGGATCGGTCAGCGCCGCGAGCAGCAGAGCGAGCGCAAGCGCGCGCAAGCCGACGCCGCGCTGGCCCCTCGCGGCCAGGAGCAGCAGCGCGCCCACGCCAAGCGCGGCGAGCGCGATAAGGAGCGGCCACGGCGCGAGGGGCGAGAAGGCGAGCGCGAGGTCGGTCATGTCGCCCTGCTCCCAACGTCTCGGCCAATCCCCTGGCCCCTCGCCTCACCTCTCCCCGCAAGCGGGGAGAGGGGCCATCGGCGCCGCGCCAACGTCAATCGACGACGGAGACCGTGACGTCGCCGCCTCCTCTCCCCGCTTGCGGGGAGAGGTAAGGTGAGGGGCTCGGGTGAGTTCGCGTCGTGCGGATCGCCGCTCACTGCCCGAGCCTTTCCAATAGATCGCGGACGTGAACCTGATCGGATTTGTAGTTGCCGGTCAGCGTATACATCACGAGATTGATGCCGCCGCGGATGGCGAGTTCGCGCTGGCGGGCGCCGCCGGGCGTGAGAGGAAACAGCGGCTGGCCGCTCTTGTCATGCGCCCAGGCGCTGGCGAGATCGTTGGAAGTGATGACGATCGCCGAGACGCTGTCGGTCGCGCGCACGGGGCGCGACGCCTGATCCTTGGACTCTGCGGGCAGCGCCTCGACCCATGTCTCGCCATTGGCGTAGCGGCCGACGAAACCGTCGAGCAGATAGAAGGTTTTGGTGATGACGTGATCGCGCGGCGTCACTTCCAGTTCCGGCACGTCCAGTCCCTTGCTCAACTCCCGCAGCCATTGGGTCTCTGGCGTCGCCACGCCGCCCGGCCGCTGCCCCAGCGCGTCGCGCGTGTCGAAGACGATGGTGCCGCCCTGCTTCATATAGGCGGCGACCTTGGCGACGGTCTTCGCCGTCGGCTGCGGCGCGCTTGCGACGATCGGCCAATAGAGCATCGGATAAAAGGCGAGTTCGTCCTTTGCCGGATCGACGCCGACCGGCGGTCCCGGCGAGAAGGACGTTCGCATGGCAAGCGCCTTGGAGAGCGCCTCGAGACCCTGATGCGAGACCTCGTCGACGCGGGCGTCGCCGGAGACGACATAGGCGAGGCGCGTCGTCAGCGCGGCCTCCTTGTCGCGCTGCGTCGCGGCCGGCTTTTGCGCGGACTCGGCGGCCGCGCGATCCGTCGTTTCGCTTGCGCAGAGCATCAGCAGCGCGGCGGCCGCGGCGCCGAGCGGCCGCAACCGAAGCTTTCCGGCGAGCGTCAAGCCGATCAGCGCATCAGCGATAAACGCGGCGAGAACGAAGACGAGCAGCGGTCCCCGGAAATCCACCTGCGCGCCGGATTGCAAGGCGTTGACGGCGAGGCCCGCGCCGGAGAAATCGAAGGCGGCGAGTTCGTCGTCGGGGCGCAAGGTCTGCACGGCGACGAAAGCCTCGCCCGCGCCATAGAGGCCCGGCGGATGCTCGGCGCTTGCGGGACCCGCAAAGCCCGCCGTGATCGCCTGCGCCATCGGCCCCGGCGCGCCGAGCGCGCCAAATCCGTCAAGGGCGCGCAAGGGGGCGAGAATCGGCTGATCGGCCGCGCGCGTCGCCTCGGATTCATCGCCCCCAAGCGGCGCCGACTCGCCCGCCATCGCGCCGATGCGTTTCAGCATATCGACGAAGAGGCCCGAGATCGGCAGATTCGACCAGTTAGCGTCGGCGTTCACATGAAAGAGAACGATAAGGCCTTTGCCGCGCCGCTCCGCCGTCACCAGCGGCGTGCCGTCGGAAAGGCGCGCCCAGGTCTTCGCCGAAAGGCCGGGGTCGGGCTCGGCGAGAACCTGCCGCTGCACGCTCACGTCCTTTGCGGCGGGCAGTCCGAAGAAGGGACTTGCGGCGTCGAATTCGGCGAGCGCTTTCGGCTCTTCCCAGGACATCGCGCCGCCGAGCACGCGGCCGTTGCGGCGCAGCCGGACGGGCAAGAGATCGTCGCCGGCGTTGGCGAGGCGCGGACCGGCGAAACGTATGAGGGTCCCCCCTTCCTCGACGAAGCGAGACAGCGCGTCGAAACTCTCGCCGGGCGCAAGGCTGACGTCGGCGAGCGCGACGATGTTCGGCCGCTCAGCGAGCAGGGTTTCGATCGGATCGACGACGCCCGGCCGGGCGAGGCGCACCTGCGCGAAAGGCGCCAGCGCCTTTTCGAGATAATAGAGCGGCGCGAGAAGCGGCTGCGCCTCGTCGAAGCCGGCGCCGCCGATGAGCGCGACGCGCTTCACTTTCGATCGCGCGTCGAGCAGCGCGACGGCGCCCGCCGAATTCTCGCCCTCGATCCGTAGATAGCTCACGTCGTTACGCAGTTCGACCGGCAGGTCGATCGTCGCCTTGACGCGCCGCGCGCCGCCGAAATCGACATTGGCGCGACGGATCGTGCGGCCCTTGGCGTCCACCGCGACAATGGCGGCGGACGGGTCGTCGCCGACGCGCAACGCGTCGACGCTAAGCGCGGCGGCGTCATTGACGGGCGCCGCAAGCGCGCGCGGGGCGCGGTCGTCGGCGTAGACATCGAAGCCGCCCGTGGCCGCCTCCCTCAACGTGCGGGCGAAGCCTGCCGCATCGCCCTGCGCCAGCCCGTCGCTGATCCAGACGATGCGCAGGCCCGGATGCGCGCCGGCGAAAGCCGCGATTTGCTCGCCCATCGCCTTTCGATCCGGAAGAAAGGGCTTGGGCCGCGCCGAACGTAGCTTTTCCGTCGCGCGGCCGCCGTCTGCGAGGGAAGGCTGCGCCGTTTCCGAGGAGAGCGCCACCGCGACCGGCGCGCCGGCGCGCGCGGCCGCCTCGATGAGCGACGCCCCGCCTGCGATGCGCTGGTCCCATGTCGGCGCCGCGGGCCAACCGTCATCGAGCACGATCAGCGTCGGCGCCGAAGAGATGACCGTCGCGCCGCTCGGCGCCCAGACCGGCCCCGCCATGGCGAGGATCAACGCCCCCGCGAGCGCGAGACGCAGCGCCATCAGCCACCAGGGCGTCTTGGAGGGCGTCTCTTCGTCGGGCTTCAATTCGCGCAGGATTTTGGTCGGGGGAAAGACGATCTCGCGCGGGCGCGGCGGCGTCACCCGCAGCAGCCAATAGACGAGCGGCAAAGTCGCGAGGCCAAGCAGAGCGAGCGGCGCGGCGAAGGACAGCATCAGCGCCGCTCCCCGAATTGGCCCGCGCCGAGAAGGCCCATGGCGAGCGCGAGCGCCGCTTCCGCCGCCGGCCTGTCGGTGTGATGCTGCAGAAAGAGAAAGCCCGCCCGCGCAGCCGCCGCCCGAACGCCTTCGCGATGCGCGTCAAAGCGCTGGGCGTAGGCCGCGCGCAGGCTCTTCGCTTCGCCCGCGTGAAAAGAGGGCCCGCCATCCGTATCGAGAAACATGGTCTCGCCGGAAAAAGGCAGGCTTTCTTCGGAAGGATCGATCACCATCAGCAGCGCGCCGGAAGCGCCGGCGTCGGCGAAGCGGCGCAGCCGCGCGAAGAGCGCATCGGGCTCGATGAGGAAATCCGAGATCAGCACCACCTTCGCGCGGGGACGCAGCGGCGCTTGCGGCGGCAGGTCGTCATGCGTCGTCTCCGCGACATTGTCGGCGAGCGCCCGCGCCAGCCGGTCGATCACATCGCGCGCGGAGACCGGCGCGGTCAGCCCCAGCGCCGCGACGCGCTCGCCGCCGCGCACCAGCACTTCCGCGAGCGCGAGACCCAACGTCACCGCGCGCGACAGCTTGTCGTCCGAGGCGAGCGAAGAGGCGAAGGCCATGGAGGGCGAACAGTCCATCCACAGGAAATAGTCGTGCGCGGCCTCCCATTCGCGCTCGCGCACGTAGAGCTGGTCGCCGCGCGCGGAGCGCCGCCAATCGACGCGATGCGCCGATTCGCCGGAGGCGAAGGGACGATACTGCCAGAAGGTCTCGCCGGCGCCGGCGCGTTTGCGGCCATGGACGCCATAGGCGAGGCTCGCGGCGACCTCATGCGCGCGCGCCACGAGCCTCGGGATCCGGCTCGCGAGGTCGGCGGCCGCCCCGCCGTCAGCCGCAGGCCGACTCGCGGGGTCATAGGCGCGCGTGGCGACGGGGTCGATCATCGCCCCGCCGTCACCCGATCCTTGCGACGAGCTTGTCGATCACCTCGGAGACGCTCGTCTCGCGGCGCGCGGCGAAATTTAAGGCCATGCGGTGGCGGAGCACCGGCGCGGCGAGCTTCGCCACATCGTCGAGCGAAGGCGCGAGACGCCCGGTGACAAGCGCGCGGGCGCGGGTCGCGAGCATTAAGGCCTGTGCGGCGCGCGGCCCGGGGCCCCAGGCGACATGCTGCGCGATCTCGGGATCGCCCTCGCCGGGCCTTGCGGCGCGCACGAGATCGAGGATCGCGTCCACGACTTTCTCGCCGATCGGTAGCCGGCGCACGAGCCGCTGCGTCGCCATCAGCTCCTCGGCGTCGAGCGCCTGGCTCGCTTCGACGGTCTTCTCGCCCGTCGTCTCCATAAGCACGCGGCGCTCGGCCTCGCGGTCGGGGTAATGCACGTCGATCTGCATCAGGAAGCGGTCGAGCTGCGCCTCTGGCAGCGGATAGGTGCCCTCCTGCTCGAGCGGATTTTGCGTCGCGAGCACGTGGAAGGGTTTGGGCAAATCGTAACGCTTGCCGGCGACGCTGACGTGATGCTCTTGCATCGCCTGCAACAGAGCCGACTGGGTGCGCGGCGAAGCGCGGTTGATTTCGTCGGCCATCAGAAGCTGGGTGAAGATCGGCCCCTTGATGAAGCGGAAGGAGCGCGAGCGGTCGGCGCCCTCCTCCAGCACTTCGGAGCCGAGAATGTCGGCGGGCAGAAGGTCGGGCGTGAACTGCACGCGTTGTTCGGCGAGGCCGAGCGTGCGGCCCAGTGTTTCGACAAGCTTGGTCTTAGCAAGGCCGGGCACGCCGACAAGAAGCCCATGGCCTCCGGCGAGTATCGTGACAAGCGCCTGCTCGACCACCTCATCCTGGCCGAAAATGACGGCGCCGATCGCGGCGCGGGCCCGGCCGATATGATCCAGCGCGCGCTCGGCGGACTGAACGACGGCGGCCTCGAACGAGGTCGGCGCGGAATCGAGTGAGGTCATGTTTCTCTCGGAGTTGGATTGGCCCTCTTATAAGGGCGATGCGCCGCGGCCATTATGTGCCCTTCGCTATGACCATGAAGGGCGAAAGGGCGAGAATTGCGGCGAAAGGCTATTCTGGCGTCCGGTTCTGTGAAATTCAAGGGCGGAAACGGAGAAGCCCACATTCCGCGCGTCCGGGGCGATTGTTCAGCTCGCTGTGCGCCAATGTATAATCGGACGCCAAATCCTTTCATGAAAGGCTTCCCCGCCCATGTGGCGCGCCGTCTTCCAAACCGCCCTTCTGTTCCTCGCGCCCTTCGCAGCTTATGCGCTGTTTCATCTATTGCAGCTGCGCTGGCCTTTCGTGCGCGAACTCTGGCAAGGCCGAATCCTGTCGCTCCTGACCATCGCCGGCCTCGTCGTCGCCATCGTCGGCATGGTGACGCTCGGACTGACCCGCCTCAATCAGGGCGTCTATGTCCCCGCCCATATGGAGAATGGGAAATTAAAGCCGGGCCGCTTCGAATGAAGGCGGCGGCGCGGCTGCTTGACGATCCGCGTCTTGCGACGCTGTTTGCGGCGCTCGCAAAGACAGGCGCCGAAACGCGCGTCGTCGGCGGCGCGGTGCGCGACGCGCTCATCGGCTTGCCGCCGCATGAAATAGACCTCGCGACGACCGCCCTGCCCGAGACCGTTCTCAAGGCCGCGCGCGACGCAGGGCTGAAGGGCGTGCCGACCGGCGTCGAGCACGGCACGGTGACGATCGTCGTCGCCGGAACGCCTTTCGAGGTGACGACGCTGCGCGAAGACGTCGAGACTTATGGGCGCTTCGCGAAAGTGCGCTTCGGCGGCGATTTCGAGCAGGACGCGCGCCGCCGCGATTTCACGATCAACGCCCTCTCGCTCACGGCGGACGGCGCATTGCACGATTATGTCGGCGGAATCGCGGACATTGAGGCGCGCCGCGTCCGCTTCATCGGCGACGCGGCAACGCGCATCCGCGAGGATTATCTGCGCATCCTGCGATTCTTCCGCTTCAACGCCTCGCATGGCGAGGGTCAGTTCGACCGCGACGGGCTGCATGAATCGATCGTCGCGCGCGAAAATCTCTCGCGTCTGTCGCGCGAGCGCGTTCGCGCGGAACTGATGAAACTGCTGCTGGCGCGCCGCGCGCCGGAAGTGATGCGCGCCATGTCGCAGGCGGGCGTGATCGAAGTGATTCTGGGCGTCGGCTATCCGGCGCGCCTGCAACGGCTCGCCGAATGCGAGGCGGCGCGCAGCAAGCCCGCCGACGCCGTGCTGCGGCTCGCCGCTTTCGCGGCGCAGACGGTTTGGGACGCCGAGCGGCTGCGCGATCGGCTGCGGCTCTCGAACGACGAGTCCGCCAGGCTCTCGGCGGCGGCGCGCGCGCTCGTTCCTTTGCATGGAATCGATAAGCCGCCGCCGGTCTCGCATCTGCGTGAGATGCTGTTTCTCTGCGGCTCCCGCGCGGCGGCCGACGCGCTCGCTTTGGCCCATGCCGAAAGCGCGGCGGCGCCAGGCGACGCCGATTGGCTGGAGGCGGCCCGCTATCTCGACGAGACGCCGGCGCCCGCCTTCCCGATCAGGGGCGCGGACCTCATCGCGCGCGGCGTCGCGCCGGGCAAGGAATTGGGCGAGGCGCTGAAGGTCTTGCAGGCGAAATGGATCCGCGAAGGCTTTCCGCGCGATCCGGCGGCGGTGAAGCGGCTTGTGGAGGAGGCGGTGGGCAAGGACGCGAATTAGCCTCCCTCCCGTCATGGCCGGCCTTGAGCCGGCCATCCGCGCGAGTGAGGGGGCAAGCCCAAGTCGTGGATGGCCGCGACAAGCGCGGCCATGACGGCTAACCGCCCTCCGCCCGCGCCAGCCGCTCGAATACCCCATCACAAGCGCGCTTGTCGCAGAACACTCGGCTCTTAACTCGCCGCCTTGATCCGCCGAATGTCTTCCTTGAGCAATTCGTTGACAATTTCGTCAAGCGAATGTCCCTTGGCTTCGGCGCGCGACAGCAAGAACTCCCTCACTTCCCGCTCCAAATGGACTGGAGGAGAAAGCTCGACCTCGCCGCGGAAGAACTTGCCGCGCTGGCCTTTTGAGAAATCGTATTCGTCCTTCATCCCACTTGCGTCCCTTCCGCCTTCGCCAGCCGCTCGAAGACCCCGAGCACCAGCGCGCGCTTGTCGAAGTTGAACACTTTCGTCTCGCGCGCGGCGTCGCGGATTTCCTCCCAAGCGCGGGCGTAGCCGGCGAGCCGCGCCGGGGCCGCGCGCGCGCCCGCAAGCGCCCGCACCCGCGCATCGAGATGCCTCTGCGTCGCGCGCATGAAGGTCTCGTAGGCCGCCTCATTGTCGCGGCCGGTGAGCTTGTCGGCGAGCATATGCGCGCCGAGCCAGTCGACCTGCGGCAGGCGCTCGAAGAGCCGGCGCAGCGTCGCGTCGAAGGCGACGCCGTCGTCGCCGATGAGCCGCAGCGCTTCGCGCACCGAGCCGTCCGCCCGCGCCGAAGCGACGAGAAGATCGGCCTCCGGCGCCTCCGCCCAGGGCGCGCCGACATGTTTCACGGCGGCGATCGTATCTTCCGGCGACAGCGCGCCGAGCATGAGCTTGCGGCAACGCGAACGGATCGTCGGCAAGATGCGTCCCGGCTGATGCGCGACAAGCAGGAAGATCGCGCGCTCGGGCGGCTCCTCGATTAGTTTGAGCAAAGCGTTGGCGCTGGCGCGATTGAGATCGTCGGCGCAATCGACGACGGCGATGCGCCAGCCCCCCATCCCCGACGCCTGATGGAAGGACTGGATGACCTTGCGCACGTCCTCGATGCGGATTTCGGTGAAATGCTTCTTGGTTTTTTCGTTCCACTCGCGCCGCAGCAGAAAGATGTCGGCGAGCGCCAGGGCGGCGATGCGCCGCGCGGCGGCATGGTCCTCCGCGACCGCCAAATTCTCCGCGCCCTGGACCTCGGCGGCGCTCGGTTCCGGATGAGCGAGGAGAAAGCGCGCGAGACGCCAGGCGAGCGTCGCTTTGCCGACGCCCTCGGGACCCCCGATAATCCAGGCTTGCGCCATTTTGTTGCGGCGATAGGCGTCGAGCAATTCGCGCTCGGCCGCCGCATGGCCGAAGAAGGCCAATGTCTCGCGCGGATGCGGCGCGTCTTCGTAGCGGTCGCTTTCGGGCGTCAGCGCCTCGCGGCTCATTGCGCGGCTTGCGCCGTCGGCGCGAGAAGGCGGACCTGGACGAGCTGTCGGATCGTCTCGGCGACATCGGCGGCCGGCGCCGCCGCGTTAACGACGCAGCAGCGCTCCGGCTCGCTCTCGGCGATGTCGAGATAGGCCTGCCGCAGCTCCTCGTGAAAGGCGGCGTCCTCGCCTTCGAAACGGTCGGCGCCCTCCCCCTCCGCGCGCCGCGCCGCCGCGCGCGCCAGGCCTTCCCGCGGCGGCAGGTCGAGGATGATGGTGAGGTCGGGCCGCGTATCGCCTACCGCAGCCTTTTCCAGAAGCGCCAGCGCTCCTGGCTCGACGCCGCCGCGCCCGCCCTGATAGGCGCGGGTCGAGTCCGCGAAACGGTCGCACAGCACCCAGGCCCCTCGTTTCAGAGCCGGCGCAATCAGCGCGTCGACATGGTCGGCGCGGGCGGCCGAGAACAGCGCCGCTTCGGCGAGCGGCCCAAGCGCGGCGATGCGGCCGGACAAAAGGGCGGCGCGCAGCTTCTCCGCCTTGGGCGTGCCGCCCGGCTCGCGCGTCGTCACCGCCTCGATTCCCTGAGCGCGCAGATATTCCGCGAGACGGGCGAGCTGGGTGGACTTGCCGACGCCCTCGCCGCCCTCGAAGGTAATGAACCGACCTCTTTCGGGCATGGCCATAAAGGTCATTTCTTCTTGCCGGAGAGTTTCTCGGACAATTTCTGATGGATGGTCGACGCCGCCGACTCATAAATCGCGTCGAAGGCGCGGCGCGGCAGCGATCCCATCTCCACCGCTTCGACGGTTTCGAGCGGCTGTTGAAGCACGACCGAATTGCCGCGCTTCACTTCCAGCCGGCCGATCGGCGCGCCGGCCTCGACAGGCGCGATCACCGGCCCTTCATAGACGATCTTGCCCGTGAGCCTCTCGGCGCCGCCGCGCGGGAGCAGGACCTTCACGTCCTCCTTCGCCGCGAGATCGACGGAGCCCTTCGTTCCGCCATAGACCTGGGCCGGGCCGATCGTCTCCCCCGCGCTGAACAGATGCTTTTCCTCGAAATTGCGGAAACCCCATTGCAGGAGCTTACGCGCTTCCTCGGCGCGCTCCTTGGCGGACTTCGCCCCATAAATCGCGACGATCAGACGTCGGCCTTCCTCGACGGCGGAGCCGACGAGTCCGAAACCGCTCTCCTTGTCGATATTGCCGGTCTTCAGCCCGTCGGCGCCGATGCTCATGGTCAACAAAGGATTGCGATTCTGCTGGCGGATCTTGTTCCAGGTGAACTCCTTCTCGCCGAAATAGCGGTAGTAGTCGGGATAGGTCTTGATGATATGGCCGGCGAGCTTCGCCATATCGCGCGCCGTCACGTTCTGATCCGGGCCGGCCAGACCCCAGGGATTGCCGAAGCGCGATTTGACGAGGCCGAGCTCGGCGGCGCGCTTGTTCATGCGCATCACGAAGGCCTCTTCCGAGCCGGCGAGACCCTCGGCGAGGGTGATGGCGGCGTCATTGCCCGAGACGATCACGAGGCCGCGAATGAGGTCCTCGACCCGCGCCGTGCTGTTGAGCGGCAGGAACATCGCCGATCCGCCGGAGGGCGCACCGCCGGTTCGCCAGGCGTGTTCGGAAACGGTGAATTGGTCGTCGAGATGGAGGCGGCCCTCGGCGAGCGCCTGAAAGATCAATTCCGCCGTAAGGACCTTCACCGTCGAGGCGGGCGTCTGCAGATCGTCGGCGTTCTTCTCGAACAGCACCGTATTGGTGTCGGCGTCGATCAATATGGCGCTGGGAACGCTCGTCTGAAAATTCTGCGCTCGCGCCGGCGCTACGCCGAGCGCCGCGACGAGGAAAAGCGTCAAGGAGAGATATGGCCCCACGATCCAGGACAAAGCGCGCTCCGCCGGTTACGGCCGCCGTTCGGCCAGGCAGGCGGAAGATGGCGCGCGGCGCCCGAAAATGCAATCGTTGCGAGCTACGTTCGGCGCAAGGCGCCGACGCCGGTCAGTTCAGCGCCTGCCGGATAGGCTTATGCCCGGAAGCGGCGCTGCGGCTCCCGAAGGAGGCGGGCCGCATGGGCGGCAAGGGGACGGCGGCGTGTCGCGCCTTATGGGCCGAAGCGGCCGGCTCGGCGTCGACGGCGGCCTCTTCGGCGCCGACCGAAGCGGCGGCCGCGCCGGTCTCCTGCGGCGCGTAAGCCATGGCCTGATAGGCGGTCGCCTGCCCGCTCTCCAGCGTGATTCGGGTGGGAGCGGCGGGCCCCTCCGCCGCGGCGGCCATGACGGGAGCCTCGTCGAGCGTCGCCGGCGCGCCGTCGTCGCGCAGGGTCGCGAGGAGCTTCGAATCTTCGTCGCCGTCGAGATCGGCGCGACCGACCCACTCGACCTTAACTTTCGCCGTGCCGATATGGTGGAAATCGAGCGCCTCCGCCACCCGCTGCGAGACGTCCATGACGCGGCCGCCGTGGTAGGGCCCGCGATCGTTCACCCGGACCACGATCGAGCGGTCGTTATGAAGATTGGTCACCCGCGCATAGCTGGGAAGCGGCATTGTGGGATGGGCGGCGGAGATCGACTTGCGGTCGAAGATTTCGCCATTCGCGGTGCGCCGGCCGTGAAAATCGGAGCCGTACCAGGAGGCGGTTCCGACCGCCGCATAAGGCTTCTCGTTCGGATAATAAGTGCGGCCGGCGATCTTATAGGGCTTGCCAACCATATAGGCGCCGCCGCCCTTGGGAACTTCCTCGCCGTCGGCGATGACGCGGGGGCTGGCGCGCACGCCATAGCGCGGGTCGATCGGGCCAAGGCCGCCCAGACCGGCGTAGCGTTGCGGGCCGCTCGACGAACAGCCGGCCAGCGCGCCAAGGCAGAGCAGCGGCAGAATCGCGCGCAAAGACCGGGAAGGAAGAGGAGAGAGAGGCGGACTGGAAAGGCGTTTGACGGAGAGGAGAAGGCTCTTGGTCGCGAGAAGTCTATGGGACACGACAGATCGCATCGAGACGGTCCTTGCTATCGATCCTCGAGCCCGTCGCCGCTATGAAACGAAAGAACGCGCCCGCAGCGCCTTCTCTCCTTTCGCGCATGACGTTGATCCGCCATGCGTTGCGACCGTTCCCGAAAATTTCTCGCCCAGCTGAGCGCCCATGTGTGAAGGCGCGGTTAAGAGACGCGGTTACGCTCGCGGCAGCAGGCGTTCCAATTGAGACCAAAATGCGACGCGGGGCGGTTCGCGGATCTCGCGATTAATTGATTTTCAAACAGTGTGGCGTGGGCGCCACAGATCGCGCGTCAGGCGACAGGCGCGATGTCGACGATGCGCGTCTCGACGCGTTCGGCGCCGCGATAGACGCTCGACGACAATCGGGCGGCGACATGCAACGGCCGATCCTGACCCCGCAAGAGCGCCGCGCCGAGCGGAGAATTAGCCGCCCGGAAGGCGATGGCGTCGATCGCCGCGCCGTCGCCCGAGCGCAGCCGGGCGCGCACATGGTCGCTCCCGACGACCGAGGCGTAGGCGATGCGCTGTTGGGGGAGCGCGAAGAGCGGCTCGGGATTTCCCTGCCCGAAGGGGCCGGCCTGCTCCAGCCGGCGCACGAGATCGAGAGAGACGCCTCTCCCTGTAAGCGCGGCGTCGACGACGAGCGCGTCGTCGCGACGGGCCGCCTCGACGGACTCTTCGAGGGCATCGTTTAGAAAGGCGCGCAAATCATCGACCCGCTCGCGGGCGACTGTTACGCCTGCGGCCGCCGCATGGCCTCCCCCCTTGAGAGCAAGACCCTGATCGACGGCGCGACGCACGGCGGAGCCAAGGTCCACGCCACTTAAACTTCTACCTGAGCCTGTTCCGATTTCTTTATTAAAAGCAATAGCAAATGCGGGAATATTAAAGCGGTCCTTGAGTCGCGAGGCGATCAGGCCGACGACGCCGGGATGCCAGTCGGCGCCTTCGACGACGAGGCACGCCATTCTGTTCGTTTTAGCGAACTGCCGCTCGGCCTCGGCGACCGCGATCTCCAACGTCTCTTTTTCGAGGGCCTGTCGCTCGGCGTTCAGCCGGTCGAGCGCCTCGGCGATGCGCCTCGCCTCGACGCTATCCGAGAGCGTCAACAGCCGCGCGCCAAGGCCGGCGTCGCCGATGCGGCCGCCGGCGTTGATCCGCGGCCCGAGCATGAAACCCAGATGATAGGCGCGCAGCGGCCCGTCCATTCGGGCCGCGTCCATCAGCGCCGCAAGTCCGAGGCGGCCGCGCCCGCGCATGACGGCAAGGCCCCTCGCGACGAAAGCGCGATTGAGCCGCGCCAGCGGGGCGACGTCGGCGACCGTCGCCAGCGCTACGAGATCGACCGCGGCGAGAAGGTCGGGCGCCGGCCGCGCGTCGGTCCACCATCCGCGCTGGCGCAGCGCGCGCGCCAAGCCGACGAGCGCGAAAAAAACCACGCCGGCGGCGCAAAGCGCGCCTTGCCCCGAGAGATCGTCCTGACGGTTGGGATTGACCACGATGGCGTCGGGCAGAAGCTCAGGCGCCTGATGATGGTCGAGGACGATGGCGTCGAGGCCGAGCGCGCGCGCGACCGAGATCGCCTCATGGCTCGTCGTTCCGCAATCGGTCGTGACAAGCAGTTTCGCGCCGCGCGCAGCGAGGTTACGCACCGCCTCGACATTGGGGCCGTAGCCCTCGACGATGCGGTCGGGAATATGCAGCAGCGGCTCCGGCGCGCCCGCCGCGCGCCAAAAATCGACAAGCAGCGCCGAGGAGCAGGCGCCGTCCACGTCGTAATCCCCAAAGATCGCCACCTGCTCGCCGCTTTCGATCGCATGCGCGAGCCGTTCGACTGCGGCGTCCATATCGCGCAGCGCGGAAGGGTCGGGCATCAGATCGCGCAGCTTGGGATCGAGAAAAGAGGCGGCGTCGGCGACCGTCACGCCGCGTCCGGCGATGACGCGCGCGAGAAAATCATCGAGCCCATGCGTTTGCGTGAGGGCGAGCGCCTGCGCCTCGCCCGCCGCGTCGAGACGCGCGCGCCAGCGCCGCCCCAGCACGGAGCGTTCGACGCCAAGAAAGGCGGAGATATTCGAATCGGACATGTTCGGCTCTCACCCCGTGGCTACGGCTAGCGCAGGCCGCGCGCAAGCTTGAGCGAGACGCGGAACGCCGGGGGTTGGCGGGGATACGCGCCATTGGCCGCGCAATAAATAACATCGCAAATTTGTTTTTCTTCATCTCTTTTGACGATGCGCCGGCATGGCGGAAGCCTAATAATCATGCATGCTCAGGAGCGACGCTGGCTTTCAAGCACAGTTTACGATCAACTGCGACCGTTCCGCTCGGTCCGCAAGACATTTTGTAACAAATGGATAGTGAGAGGCGACCTATGCATTTAAAGAAACTGAACGCCGCCGCGACGCCAAATAAGCTTGGTGATTATCTGACGAAAGCCGCCTCCAAAAGCCCCATGCATGCCGCGCATGGCGCCGGCGGCGCCGTATCTGTGCGCAAGGACGACTACAACGGCCACGCGATCGAGATTCGCACGACCTATCAAATTTTGGTCGACGGCAAAAAGATCCGCGCCCCCCTTTCCGTCGACGCCGCGGGTCAGGTTCATTGCCATTCATTGCCGAATTATCAGACCGCGTCGGCGGTCGATTTGGTCAAGGCGCTCATAGACGGCTTTCCCGATGAATTCGAGCGCAAGCCGGCGCCGCGCAAGCGCGCCGGCGCGGCGAAAAAGGTTTCGAAGCATAAGCATTGACGATCCAGGAGGAGAAGATGGCCGTCATCCGCAGGAATATTCTCACCAATGCGGCGGTCCGAGACCAATATATTCAGGGCGTTAAACTACTCAAAAAGGAGGCCTCGGGCCGCAAGACGGCGGAATTCGGCATTCCCGGCGCGGCGCGCTCCGTCAGCACATATGATCTTTTCGTCATCTGGCATGTCGTCGCCATGATGCAGGAGACGCCTCCAGGAAACCCCGGGGGACGAAACGCGGCGCATCGCGGCCCGATCTTCGCGCCCTGGCACCGCGTGATGCTGATCATTCTCGAGCAGAATTTGCAGCGAGTCCTGAACGATGCCGAATTCGGCCTGCCCTATTGGGATTGGGCGAGCGACGGCGATCTGGCGACGGGTCGGCAAACCGGCGACATCTGGCGAGCGGACTGCATGGGCGGCCAGGGAAATCCGGTGACGACCGGACCTTTCGCCTTTCGCCCCGACGACCCCGCCTCCTTCCGGGTGCGGATCGCAACGAATAGCGCCGGCGAATTGCGGTCGGTGAATCGCGGCCTGCGCCGCAGCTTCGGGCAGAGCGCCAACGCGTTGCCCAAAACGGCGGAAGTCGGAAGCGCCCTTGCGCTGACGCCTTATGACGCCTCCGATTGGGACGGCGAGTCCGAGGGCTTCCGCAACCGTCTCGAAGGCTGGTCGAGCGACGCCGACGGTTCGCCTCCCTGGCTGCATAATCGTGTCCATGTCTGGGTCGGCGGAGAGATGATGCTTGCGTCCTCGCCGAGCGATCCGGTGTTTTTCCTCAATCACTGCAACGTCGATCGCATATGGGAGAGCTGGATGGGCCGTCATGGGCGCGCCTATCTTCCGGGGATGGACGCCGGCGCCGATCTCAAGGGGCACCGCATCGACGATCCGATCAGTTCGCCGCTCGGCGCAAGCGCGACGCCGCGTGAAGTGCTGAATGTGGGGAATATATATGAATACGATGGGCTGCCGTGAGGCTCCCGAGACGATGGTCCATCTTCTAAAATTCTTTCGCAGCGCTGGATGCGGCGATGGCGCTTAAATCTACGCATATTGTTTTCATTCACGGTTTTTTTGGTTGGGGGCCACGCGAGTTTGGCGGCCTGCCCTATTGGGGAGACGCGCTGGAGCAGATCGGCGAGCCCTTCGTCGTTCATGAAGCAAAGGTCGGCCCGTTCAGCTCCTTCCACGACCGCGCCTGCGAGCTTTTCGCCCAGCTCGCGGGCGGGCGCGTCGACTATGGCGCCGAACATAGCGCGGAGGCGCGCCACGCCCGTTACGCGCGCGAATATCAGGAGCCGATGGCGCCGGACTGGTCTGCGAAAAATCCCGTCATTCTCGTCTGCCACAGCGCCGGCGCGCAGACCGCCATGCAGTTGCAGAATCTCCTCGCTCAGGATTTCTGGGGTCGCGGCACGAGCGCCGACTGGATCGAGGCGGTGGTGAGCGTCGCGGGCGCGATCAACGGCACGCTGCTCCCTTATAAATTGGGATGCGATCAGGCGAGCGGCCGCTTGCGGCGAACGCCGAGCCAGTTCATCGGCGCCTCGCTCAATTTCCTCGGGCTGGCCGCGGGCCTGCCGAGTTCGATGCGCAAGCCCTTCGACCTCTATCTCGACCAATGGACGAATGGCGAGGCCGACATGGACGAGGCGATGTCCCGCCTCGATCACGGCGCATTCGTGGCCGGCGACGACAATCTCGGCTTCGATCTGACGCTACAGGGCTGTCGGAAGGCCAATGGGAAATTCAGGTCGCATCCCGGCACCTATTATTTCTCGCTCGTGACCAACGCCACGCATGTCGGCGGCGCCTTCGGCGTTTCCTGGTTTGGCCGAAGCTGGCGGCCGGATTCGACGATCAATCCCGTGCTCTGGCGGCCGGCCATCTATCAGGCGCGGGAAGCCAATTTCGCCTTGCCGCCGATCGTCGGCTGGGGCGGCGGCGATCTCGCTTTGGCGCAATGGCGGCCCAATGACGGCGCCGTCAGCGTCATCTCGCAGCGCTACCCCTTTACCGCGCGCGAGGAGCCGATTGGCGGCGAAGGCGTCTTTGGGCGCCGCGACCTCAAACGCGGCCGCTGGTATTACGAATATCTCGATCAGGCTGTCGGCAATCGCTTCGATCATTTCGACGCCGTGATCGGCGCATGGCTGAAGCCCTGGGTTCCCGGCCTGCGAGAGGCGCATCGAGAGATTTATTTGCGTCTCGGGGAGAGGCTGCGCCGGCTTTGACGCGCCCCAGCCTCACAGCAGCCGCGTCAGTCCATGGGCGCGCAATGCGTCGACGACTCCGTTGAAGATCAGCGACACGCCCATGGCCGAGACGAAGAAGCCGACAATTCGCGTCGCCGCGTCTATGCCGAGAGGGCCGAGCCAGGTCGTGAGTTTTTCAGCGTAAGCGAGACAGACGTAGGTTATCGCGACGGCAAGAAAGATCGCCACGAAAACGGCTCCCATCGCAATCGTCTCATGACGGGAATGCTCGACGTTCGCCGCCATCCCCAGCACGGTGGCGATCGCGCCCGGTCCGCACATCAGCGGCATGGCGAGCGGCATGAAGGCGATGTTGTCATTGGGTCCGACCGCGGCGAGCGACGCACTATCGCGCGACGAGGGCATGAAGAGCTCGAAGCCAATCCGCATCAGCACGATGCCCCCGGCGATGCGCACCATGGGGAGCGAGACGCCGAAAATCTTCATGATGGCCGCGCCGAAGAAGAAAAAGAACAGGATCAGCAACAGCGTATAAAGGCACGCCAGGAAGGCGACCCGCCGGTGTTCGGCGTCGCTCTTGTCGTTCAGCAGCGAAAGGAAGACCGGCAGGGATTCGAAGGGATTGATGACGGCGAGCAGCGTCGTGAAGGTGGAGAAGAATAGCGTCAATTCGGGTCTGTAGCGCCCGGCGCCGATTTCCTGGATCACGTCGCTAAAGTTCATATGAGCCGTCTACTTGTCGTTGATGCGGGTTGGGAGGGGCTGATCGCTGGCGCAGGAGCCCGGCGCGACGCGACCTTATTGGCCGACGGGCCGCCGCTCAACCTGCCGCCGGCCGGGTGTGACGGCCTTTCTATAAGGCGCCGCGCGCGGCGTCCATGCGCTAGGCTCGAGGCATGAGCGACACGATTCTTCTCCAACATACTTCCGGCGACAGCGCGAGAATCCTCGCCTTCGGCGCGGAGCTTGTCGCCTGGCGCGCGCAAGGCGTCGATCTCATTTGGGCGAAAGACGCAAATATTTGGGATCAGACCGCGCCCATTCTCTTTCCCGTCGTGGGCTGGACGCGGGGCGGGCGCGTCCGCGTCGACGGCGCGCAATATCCGCTGGGGCTGCATGGCTTCGCCTGGAAAAAACGGTTCGAGACGGCGGAGCGGCGCGCGGATTATCTGCGCCTCGCGCTGACGGACGACGCGGAGACCCGCGCGCTCTACCCTTTCGCCTTTCGGCTGGAGGTCGAGTTCCGGCTGCGGGCCGGCGCGCTCGAGAATAATCTCATCGTCGTCAATACGGGCGCGCGGCCGCTGCCCTACGCCTGCGGCCTGCATCCAGCCTTCCGCTGGCCGCTCGCCGGCTCCGCCGCGCCGCACGCCATCCTTTTCGAGAAGGAGGAGCGCGCCGATGTCCCCATCATCGGACCGGGCGGATTATTCGCCTCCCAAACCCGGACAACGCCGCTGCAAGGCCGCCGCCTGCCGCTCGCGCCCGCGATGTTCGCCGAAGATGCGCTGTGCTTTCTCAACATCGCCAGCGAGCGCCTCGTCTTTGACAATGGCGCGGGAACGCGGCTCGCCGTCGCGCTCGAGGGCTTTCCTCATGTCGGCTTCTGGACGCTGCCCCCCGCCCCTTATCTTTGCATCGAGCCCTGGACCGGCTATGGCGACCCGGACGATTTCGAAGGCGATCTCTATGAAAAGCCCTCGATGCGCATTCTGGCGCCCGGAGAAGGCGCGCGACATGGCGCCATTTTCGCCTTGGAGCAAAACGCCTCCCTCCGGTAGAGCGAGATCGTTCTTGACGGAAGCGCGACGCGGTTCGGTCGAGAACGTGAATCTCGCTCTAATTTAAGGAAATAGAGCAGGATTCGCCTTTGAGACGGGATCGTAAGCGATTCCATTTCAACCGATCCTGCTCTAGGAACGAGGCGCCGTTCACTCGGGAAGGCCACTCACTCGGGAATCACGCATGACCCTCGCCCCCAGCGTTATCGAAGCCATTGGCCGCACCCCGCTCATCGAATTGCGGGGGGCGTCGAAGGCCACCGGCTGCCGTATCCTCGGCAAGGCTGAATTCATGAACCCCGGCGGCTCGGTGAAAGACCGGGCGGCGCTGTTCATTGTCGAGGACGCGCGGGAAAAGGGGTCGCTGAAGCCGGGCGGCGTCATCGTCGAAGGGACCGCGGGCAATACCGGCATCGGCCTCGCGCTCGTCGCCAACGCCATGGGCTATCGCACGGTGATCGTCATCCCGGAGACGCAGAGCCAGGAAAAAAAGGACATGCTGCGCCTGCAAGGCGCCCAGCTCGTCGAAGTGCCGGCCGTCCCCTACGCCAATCCCAATAATTACGTGAAGCTCTCGGGGCGCCTCGCCGAGCGCTTGGCGAAAGAGGAGCCGAATGGCGCGATCTGGGCCAATCAGTTCGACAATGTCGCGAACCGCCAGGCGCATATCGCGACCACCGGCCCGGAAATCTACGAAGAGCTCGATGGGAACGTCGACGCCTTCGTCTGCGCCTGCGGCACCGGCGGAACGCTGGCGGGCGTCGGCATCGCCCTCAAGGAGCGCAATCCGAATATAAAGATCGCCCTCGCCGATCCTTTCGGCGCGGCGCTTTATTCCTATTACACCACCGGCGAATTAAAGGCTTCTGGATCCTCGATCACCGAGGGGATCGGCCAGGGGCGCATCACCGCCAATCTCGAAGGCGCCCCGGTCGACATCGCCTACCAGATTCCGGACGACGAGGCCGTGCGGGTGGTCTTCGACCTCGCTCAGGAAGAAGGCCTGCTGCTTGGCGGCTCCTCGGGGATCAATGTGGCGGGCGCGATCAGGCTGGCGAAGGAGCTTGGCCCCGGCAAAACGATCGTGACGATTCTCGCTGACGGCGGCGCGCGCTACGCCTCGAAACTGTTTAATCCGGAGTTTCTGCGGAGCCAGAAGCTGCCGACGCCGCCCTGGCTGGAGCGGACGGGAAAGATCGATCCGGGCTTTGTGTGAAAGCGCTGGGCGCCGGCTCATTTTGCGCCGGCGCGGGCCCGGCTTCCCTTACGGGGACCAATTGCTCGCGGCGCACAAACATGAGCTTGCGCATCTCCGCTTCGCCGACGACCTTGGCGAACTCGCGAAACCCAAAAAACGGAATGAGCGCCGCGAAAGTCACGACGCCGAGCGACAGCAGCATGCGCCAATTGGAGAGATCGACCGCGTCGGCGCTCGCATGAGCGGGCCAGAAGCGCTCGAGCAGCGCCTGCTCCAGCAGGTCCATGGCGATGAGCAGGACGCCGAAAAGCGCCGACTTGAATAAGACCGGCGCGATGAGCGGCTTGTGGTCGAAATTGCGGCCGAGGCCCCATTCATTCCAGACGAACACCATCTTCGAGAACGCCAGCGCTTTCGCGACGGCGAAGCCTTGATGTTGAACGATATGCGCCTGCGACAAGACGATCGACTTGTGCAGGCCGAGCATGGCGAGCAGAAACCACACATAGAGAAATACGGGAAGAAAGGCCTTGGCTTCTTCCTCCGCTTTCTTCGCAAGGCTTTTTTTCGGTTCGCCGGCCATCGCGCTCTCTCGGGTTTGATTCCCTGTCCGGGTCGATCACATTCAAGCGTCGTTCCGCCCTTGTGCGATTTTAACCTCGCGCCTCTTCCTTGGCCATCGCCTTCGCGCGCTCCAAATCTTCCGGCCTGTTGACGTTAAAGAACGGATCGTTCGGCTCGACCGGCCAGTCGACGATGACGCTGGAATAGCGCGCGATGAAGGACGAGACCTTGCGCTCCCCTTCAAGCGTCAAGGCGCGGCGCAAGGCGTTGCGCAGCGCCGTCGGCCAGAGCGCGACGGCGTGATGCGTCCGCCCGCCGGAAGACGCGACGGCGATCTCGACGCCGGCCGCGTTGCGCGCCGCCGCAAGACGCGGGACGAGATCGCCCGGCAGAAAAGGCGTGTCGCCCGGCGCGCTTATCAACCAAGCCGCGCCGACGCTCGCGGCGTCATCCATCCCCGCGAGCACGCCGGCGAGCGGGCCGGCGAAGCCTTCGACGCTATCCGCCACGACCGGCAGACCGAAGCCGGCGAAACGCGCCGGATCGCCATTGGCGTTCAGCGCGAGCCCCGCACATTGAGGCGAAAGCCGGTCGATGACATGAGCGAGAATCGGCCGCCCGGAAAGGTCGGCGAGCGGCTTGTCGCCGCCGCCCATGCGCCGCGCGAGCCCGCCGGCGAGGATCACGCCATGAATGTCGCTCATCGTGGCTCTCATTCGCGGGCTTCGCCGCTACTGGCGATTATGGCGCCTATTCGGCGACCCGTCCCAGGCGCGGCTTTTCCTAATATTTGGTTTATATTTCATTGCGTTTCAGACATGCGCGTTTAGGCAATTCTTAAAGCGGCGCGGCTATAACGACGTTCACGAAGCGTCTGTTCGAGTAGCGAGTTTGGAAATGACAGAGACACATCGTCCCCGTGTCAAATATGTCATCGGTCCCGATGGCAGTCCGCTGACCATCGCGGACCTCCCGCCCGCCTCGACCAAGCGCTGGGTGATCCGCCGCAAGGCGGAAGTTGTCGCCGCGGTGCGCGGCGGGCTGCTCTCGCTCGAGGAAGCCTGCAGCCGCTATGCGCTGACGGTCGACGAATTTTTAAGCTGGCAGATGTCGATCGATCAGCACGGTCTCGCGGGCCTGCGCACCACGCGCCTGCAGCAATATCGCATGTAGAGGCCGCGAGGGGCGCGACAAGCGAACGCCGGTCCGAAGGGCCGGCGCTATCTTTTTTAATTTTCCGATTGGGAGCCGCGCCAGCGCTCGACCAGCTTCTTACGCTCGAACAGGGCGACGACGACCAGCGCCACGAGAAGCGGGATGATGAGATAGAAAAGGCGCCAGACGAGCAGCGCCGCCAGCACCTTCAGGCGCGGCACATCCGGCATGATATTGATGAAGAGCAGCTCGAAAATGCCGAGACCTCCCGGCGCATGCGAGACGAGCGCCGCCGAAAAGGACAGAAGAAAGGCGCCGAGCACCACGAGATAGCCGGGATTTCCCTGCTCGGGCAGCGCGAAATAGATGATGCCGGCGGCGCCAAGCAGCTCCAGAGGCGCCGCAAAGAGCTGACGCACCATGATGCCCGGGCGCGGATAGAGAATCTCGTAGCGCCCGAATCTGAAGGCGCGGAATTTCATCAGCGAGCCGATGATATAAACCGCGACAAAAGCGAGACAGCCCAAACCTACGGCCAGGGCCGTATTCGGATTGGTGAAGATGTCGGGAAGAAAACCCGACAGCCTCTGCATGAGGCCAGGGTTATAGGTCAGGAGCAATCCGCCGAGGAGAATATTGCCGAAGCCGAAAGTGTAAGAACACAGCAGCACCAGCGCGGCGACCTGGGTCGCCGTCAGCCCCTTGGTGGAATAGGCGCGGTAGCGAACCATCGCGCCGGAGAAAACGCTCGCGCCAATATTGTGGGACAGCGCATAGGTCGTGAAAGAGCAGACCGAGATGAACAGCCAGTTGATGTGCTTGACGCCAAGATGCAGCAGCGCAATGCGGTCGTACCAAGCGAGCGCGGCGTAGGCGACCAGCGTCGAAAGCGCGGCGAACAGATAGTGACTGACGGAAATAGCCTTGAGATTGGCCCAGACCTCGACGCCAACGGACTCGCCCTGAAATTCCTTGTAGAGAAGGTAGAAGGAGACGACGACCGCCACGAGCCCCAAGAGGGGCCAAAAATATTCCAACAGTTTTCTCATAAGGCTCGTCGCGTTAGATTTCTTCGTCAATCATCGAACCGGCCGCTGCTGGTCTTCCCCTCCCTCGCATGGCGAGGCGGCGCCGGCAAGCCCCAGGCGAACGGCGATTGTCTCGTTAAACGAGCTATGCGACGATTCGAAGGAGCGCGTTATGTCTCTGCTTTCCCGAATCAAAGGCCTGATCCTGACGCCGCAAACGGAGTGGACGACGATCGAGTCGGAAGATACCTCCATCCTCGATCTCTACCGTCGCTACATCGCCATTCTTGCTCTCATACCGCCCTTCGCCAGCTTTCTAAGCTCTTGGCTGTTCGGCTTTTCCTATGGGTCCTCGGGGATCGTGCATGCGACCTTCGGCGGCGGCCTCCTGCGCGCCGTCACGCAATATCTCCTCAGTCTGCCGGCCTTGTTCCTCGTGGCTTTCGTCATTTCGATGATCGCGCCTTATTTCGAAGGCAAAAGCGACGACCGCCGCGCGCTGCTCCTGACCGCCTATTCCTATACGCCGGCCTGGCTCGCGTCGGCCTTCGGCCTCATTCCCGGGCTGCGTTGGCTGGACGTGCTCGGCTTTTACGGGATTTACGTCTTTTCCGTCGGCTTGCCGAGGATGATGCGCGTGCCGAAGGAGAATCTCGACGTCTTCACGCTCATTACGCTGTTTCTCGTCGTCGCGACCGTCGCCCTGCACGGCTGGATCGTGCATCTGATCGCGCCAGCGCAGCTTGTTTGACGCATTTTCGACGTCGAGCCGGCGTCCGCTCGAGCCGAAAAGGCTCTAGATCACGCTGCGTTTAGGCGGAATCGCCTAAACGCAGATGAGGTGATCAATTCCAAAAGCATAGAGCGCGCTTTACGCGAAAAACCGGCATCCACTTTTTCGCAATGCGCTCTAACGCCAGCGTTCGGCCGCCGCGTCGTCTTCCGTCTTGGCGGCGACCCACTCGCCCGGCGCGGCGTCGGCGCGGCGCTCCTTCTTCCAAAAGGGCGCGCGGGTCTTGAGATAATCCATCAGAAATTCCGCCGCCGCAAAGGCGTCGCGCCGGCTTCGGGCGGCGGCGAGGACGAGGACGATCCGCTCTCCGGGCTTGATCGTCCCAAAACGGTGGACGATGGTGAGCCCCAGCAACGGCCAGCGGGCCAGCGCCTCGGCCGCAACGCGGGCGATCTCGGCTTCCGCCATGCCAGGGTAATGTTCGAGTTCGAGCGCGGCGAGCGCGCCATCCTCGTCGCGGCAGAGGCCCGTGAAGGCGACCAGCGCGCCGACGTCCCGGCGCCCCTCAAGGAGCAGCGCCTCCTCCCGCGCGGCGTCGAAATCCTCCGCCTGCACGCGCACCGTCGGCGCCGGCTGCGGCGCGCTCATGTCAGCCGCCCGTCATGGGCGGAAAAAACGCGATCTCCCGCGCCGCGTCGATCGGCGCGTTCGGCCCGGCGTGGATCTTGTCGACCGCCGCCCGAATCACGCCGGGATTGGCGAAGGCGGCCGCATAGCCGTCGCCGCGCGCGGACAGCCAGTCGATGAGCTCTCGGACCGTCGCCACCTCGCGCGGCGGCGCGATCTCCTCTTCCGAGAGGCCGATTCGCTCGCGCACCCAGGCGAAATAGACCGCCTTCACGCCGCTTCGTCCTCTCCGAAATGGGCCCAGGCCGCCTGCAGATAGTCGAAGCCCGTATAGAGCGTCAGAATGGCGGCGGCCCAGAGCAACGCCTCGCCAATCTTGACCGTGCCCGGCAACACCGCCTCGCCCGCGGGGCCGGCGATGAAGAAGCCGAGCGCGACGAGCTGCGCCGCCGTCTTCCATTTGGCGATGGCCGAAACCGGCAAGCGAACCTTGAGCTCGGCGAGATGCTCGCGCAGGCCCGAGACGAGAATTTCCCGGCACAGGATGATGATCGCCGCCCAGATCGTCCATCCCGTCAATGTATTATCGGCCACGAGCGCGAGCAGGCTCGTCGAGACGAGCAGCTTGTCGGCGATGGGATCCAGCATCCGGCCGAGCGGGGACTGCTGCTGCCAGATGCGCGCGAAATAGCCGTCGAGAAAATCCGTAACGCCGGCGGCGACGAAAACGCCAAGCGCCGTCCAGCGCGCCCAATGCTCCGTGAAGCCGAGCAGCAACGCCGCCACGACCGGAACCGCTGCGAGACGGCCGTACGTCAAGAGGTTGGGCAGCGCCAGAGCCTGAGCGCGACGCTTGGAGGTGACGGCCGTCTGAGTCATATCAGCAAGGGAATATGTCCCCGGCGGCCATTGTCAATAGACGCGCGGCTGCGGCGATCTCGGCCTACTCCCGATCGAGCGCGAAAGCGCCCGGCCCGGCCGCGGAAAAGAACAGGAAGACGAAGCAGTAGAGCGCCGCCAGTTCGCCCTTGTTGAGCAGCGGCCATAGATTGTCGCCTGCGTGAAAAAGGAAATAGGCGACCGCCATCTGGCCGGACAGAATGAAGGCGACCGGGCGCGTAAACAGGCCGAGGAGCAACAGAACGCCGCCGACGACCTCGAGAATTCCCGCTGCGCCGAGGAGCGAGAAGAGTTTCAAGCCGTCGAACATCGCGACATGCGGAACGCCAAACAGCTTGGCCGCGCCATGCTGGAGAAAAAGCAAAGCGGTTACGATGCGCAAAACGCCCTGCAACTGCGGCGTGAAACGTTGCGGAATGATTCTGATCGTCATGTCGGCCTCCTTTTTTACAGAATCGTGGCGATCTCCTCGAAAGCGAGCCGCGGCCCGCGCGGATAAAGCTTCGCGGCATCGCCGTAACCTATGTTGATCAAGAAGTTGGACTTGATCTTGGTGTCGGCGAAGAACTCGGCGTCGACCTTCGCCTTGTCGAAGCCGCTCATCGGCCCGCAGTCGAGGCCGACGGCCCGCAGCGCGAGCAGCAGATAGGCGCCCTGCAGCGAGCCATTGCGGAAAGCCGTCTCCTCGATCAGCGCGTCATTGCCGATAAACCAGGCGCGCGCGTCGGTCGCCGGATAGAGATGCGGGAGCCTTTCATGGAAATCGAGGTCGTAGCCGACAATCGCGGTCGCTGGCGCGTCGAGGGTTTTTTGAAGATTGTTCTGTGACATCGCCGGCGCGAGACGCTCCTTGGCTTCCTTTGAGCGCACGAAAACCACCCGCATGGGCGAGCAATTGGCGCTCGTCGGTCCCCATTTGGCGTAATCGACCGCGAGTTCGAGCAGCTCGTCGGGGACTTCCTTGGGAAGCCATCCGTTATGGGTGCGCGCCGCCGTGAAAAGCTGCGTGAGCGCGTCAGGCGCGAGCGCGCCCTCTGGATGGGATTCGATCATTATTTCAAGTCCTTATTGCGCGTTGAGGCATCTAGATATCGCGCCCCTCGACCTCGATGCGCAGCCGCTCCTCGGTCTTGCGCAAGGATTCCTGCCGGGGCGAAATGGCCAGCGATTTCCGATAGGCGTCGAGCGCGCGCCGCTTCTCGCCGGTCTTTTCGGCGAGCGCGCCCAGCGCCGCGAGGGCGTCGAAACGCTTGGGCTCCAGTGCCGCCGCGGTCTCCAGGTCGGAGATGGCGCCGGCGTCGTCGCCCTGCTCGCTCCGCACCCTGGCCCGGCGCACGAAACCCTCCGCCCATTTGGGAGACAGCGTCACGACATAATCGAGAAGCGCCTGCGCGAGCGACGGAGAGCCGCCCGTCTCCGCGGCGAGGGCGCGGGCGGCGAGAAGGTCGACGGTGTCCGAATCGGAATGCGCCCAACGGCGCAAGATCATCGCCGCGGCGCTTTGCGCCGCCTCCTCGTCGTCCGCCTGCTCCAGGCGCGAGAGAAGCCGCGCCATCTCCTCGGCCTTTCGCTCCGCCGGGTCCTTTGGCGGCGCCGGCGCGGCGCTTTTGGGCTCGGGGCGCTGCGATTCGGGGTCGGGGCTATGTCGGGGCCCGAAGGCGCGCGCTCCAGGCGGCAGCGGAATTTTCCCGATGCCCGGAATGACGAGGAAATTGCCGCCTTCGCCATCCGTCTCAAGCGACGGCTGCCGCTCCTCCTGGGCGCGCCCAGGGGCGGTCCCGACGCAAAGGCCGAGAAAGACGACACAAAAGCCGAAGGCAAGTTTTCGCATCGCACACAACATAGCGCAGGGCGCCGGGCGCGACCACTGGGCGCCGCCTTCATGGAGCTATTCCGGTCTTAACCTCTCGCAAACCATTCGCGCGTGGAATTGGCTCAAATTCATCCTCCGTTCAGGCGAAGCGGGCGATCTCTTTCCTTGATATTCGCGATTGTCGAAGCGATCGCGCTTATTGCGCCAAACCGAGCTTTGAGCTCGCCCGCCAAAGTGCGCGGCTCCTGGAGATGGATCGATGACGGAGACCATACGCCGCTTGCTTCAAGAGCACGGTCGCTTGCATGTTCCAGTGGAAAATCTGTCGGACGACGCCGATCTTTACGGCGCGGGACTGACGCCCTTCGCCGCCATCCACGTCATGCTGGCCCTCGAGGAAGCCTTCGACGTAGAATTCCCCGTCGCCATGCTGCGTCGGGAGAGCTTCAAGTCGGTCAAGGCCATCAAGGCCGGTTTGAACGAGCTTCAGGCTTCCGTCGCGCGCCAGGCGGCCTGACCGAACCTTCGCATTTCGCTTCAGCGCCGCCGGCCCCGGCGCAGGAGGCCGCCGCAAGAGGCCGATCGGCTGAAGGCGCGCGTCCTATTCGCTTTCCCCCTCGGCGGCCTCGCCGCCAAAAAGGCTCGGCCGCCATTGCCGGGCCGACCGCCATGCGCTAGTTCGAAGGTCAAATCGCTCCAATGAGCGATGACCGACGCGACGAGACGCCAATGCCTCCCTATCGTTCCCGCACGACGACCCACGGCCGCAACATGGCGGGCGCGCGCGGCCTGTGGCGCGCCACCGGCATGAAGGAAGAGGATTTCGGCAAGCCGATCATCGCCATCGCCAACAGCTTCACGCAATTCGTTCCCGGCCATGTTCATCTAAAGGACCTTGGCCAACTCGTCGCGCGCGAAGTGGAGAAGGCCGGCGGCGTCGCCAAGGAATTCAACACCATCGCGGTCGACGACGGCATCGCCATGGGCCATGACGGGATGCTGTATTCCTTGCCGTCGCGCGATCTCATCGCCGACAGCGTGGAATATATGGTCAACGCCCATTGCGCCGACGCGCTGGTGTGCATCTCCAATTGCGACAAGATCACGCCCGGCATGTTGATGGCGGCGCTACGCCTGAACATTCCCGCGGTCTTCGTCTCCGGCGGGCCAATGGAGGCCGGCAAGGTCGTTCTCCACGGCGAAGCGCATGCGCTCGATCTCGTGGACGCCATCATCGCAGGCGCCGACGACGCGGTCAGCGAGGCCGATGTCGCGACGATCGAACGCTCCGCCTGTCCGACCTGCGGCTCCTGCTCCGGCATGTTCACCGCGAACAGCATGAATTGCCTGACGGAGGCGCTCGGCCTTTCGCTTCCCGGCAACGGCTCGGCGCTCGCGACCCACGCCGACCGCAAGCGCCTCTTCGTCGAAGCGGGCCATCTCATCGTCGATCTCGCGCGCCGCTACTATGAGCAGGACGACGCAAGCGCGCTGCCGCGCTCGATCGCGACTTTCGCGGCTTTCGAGAACGCCATCGCGCTCGACATCGCCATGGGCGGCTCGACCAACACCGTGCTGCATCTTCTCGCGGCGGCGCATGAGGCCGAGGTGGATTTCACCATGGCCGACATCGACCGGCTATCGCGACGCATCCCCGTGCTTTGCAAGGTCGCCCCTTCCGTGCCCGACGTGCATCTCGAAGACGTGCATCGCGCCGGCGGCGTTTTCGCCATTTTGGGCGAATTGGCGCGGGCGCAGCTCATTCGCGAGGATGTGCCGACCGTGCATAGCGAGACGCTTGGCGACGCGCTGCGACGCTGGGACGTGCGCCAGAGCAACAGCGAGAGCGTGGCGACTTTCTTCCGCGCCGCGCCGGGCGGCGTGCCGACGCAGGAGGCCTTCAGCCAGGACCGCCGCTACAAAGAGGTCGACCTCGATCGCGAGAAGGGCGTCATCCGCGACGCCGCCCACGCCTTCTCCAAGGACGGCGGCCTCGCCGTGCTCACCGGCAACCTCGCCCTCGAGGGCTGCATCGTGAAGACGGCGGGCGTCGACGAGTCGATCTTGAAATTCTCCGGTCCGGCGAAAGTCTACGAGAGCCAGGACGCGGCCGTCTCCGGCGTTCTTACGGGCGACGTAAAGCCCGGCGACGTGGTGGTCATCCGCTATGAAGGTCCGCGCGGCGGCCCTGGCATGCAGGAAATGCTCTATCCGACGAGCTATCTGAAATCCAAGGGGCTCGGCAAGGTTTGCGCGCTCGTCACCGACGGACGCTTTTCCGGCGGCACCGCCGGCCTCTCGATCGGCCATGTGTCGCCAGAGGCGGCGGAAGGCGGCGCGATCGCGCTCGTCCGGGACGGCGACATCATCGAAATCGACATTCCTGGCCGCAGGATTACGCTGGCCGTAAGCGACGCCGAACTGGCGGCGCGGCGAACCGCGCAGGCGGCGAAAGGCTTCGCGCCTGAACAGCCGCGTCCTCGAAAGATCACTGCGGCGTTGCGGGCTTACGCCTCGATGACGACCAGCGCCGCCAAGGGCGCGGTTCGCGCGGTTCCTTAACGAACCGCGCCCGCCCGGCTGACAGATGCGGCGCGAGATAGCGCTGGCATTCCATCCGGCGCCTCGTAAACTGTGGCGAGAGAATTCGCCCCGGACCGCCAATGACCCTCGCGAAGAAGGCGCAATCGCCCGAAATCACCGCGCTCGTCCTGGGCTTTGCGATTCTTGCCGCCGCGACATTCCTGGCCGTGCATGCGGAGCACGACCGGCGCGTCAGCGGCCATTGGGTGCGGCACACGCTCAAAGTCGAAAGCTGTCTCAACCGCTTTTTTGGCCGACTTCAGAAGGCTGAGAGCGACGAGCGCGGCTATTTGCTCACTCACGAAGATCAATATCGCCAATCTTATGAGTCGGTCATTCCCTCGCTCGATAAAGAACTGGCTAGTCTCGAAAGCTTGCTCGCCGACAATCCCAGCCAGTCCGAAAAAATCGCTCAGATCAGGCCGCTGATGAGCGAACGTCTGCAGCTTCTCGGACGCAAAGCCAAGCTTATCGAAGAAGGACGTCAGGATGAAGCCGTCGCCATCCTTCGAGGAGGCCGAGGCCATGAGCTGATGGAGCGCATGGAGGCGCTGATCGGCGAACTGATGGGGGAAGAGGAGCGTCTGCTGCATCAGCGCGAGCAGGCGTTGGAGACGGATAGCGCTTCCTTGCTTAACGCCATCGGCGCGCTGATGGCGGGGATCGCCTTCTTCGGCATATTCGCCATCACCACGGCGTTTCGTCAGCGGCGCGCGCTGGAAGAGTCGCGCGATTCGCTCAAGCGCGCCTATGACGATCTGCTGAGTGAAACGGCAAAGCGCGAGTCGCTTGAAACCCAGTTGAGACAAGCGCAGAAGCTGGAGGCGCTCGGCCATCTGGCGGGCGGCATCGCCCACGACTTCAACAATATGCTCGGCGTCATCGTCGCAAGTCTCAATCTTTTGAGGCGCAAACTTCCGCGCGGCGAAAACGATTACGAAACGCTGATCGATTCCGCGATGGACGGCGCGGACCGCGCCGGCGCTGTCGTTCGCCGGCTCCTTGGCTTTTCGCGCCAGCAGCCCTTGTCGCCGACGACGCTCGACGCGAACAAGCTCATCGCCGACACTTCGAACCTGCTGCGCCGCGCGCTCGGCGAAAAGGTCGCGCTGGAGACCGCGCTCGCCGAAGATCTCTGGATAACCCGGGCGGATCAGCACGAACTGGAAAGCGCCATCGTGAACCTCGCGGTCAATGCGCGCGACGCCATGTCGAACAGAGGCAAGCTGACGATCGAGACCGCCAACTGCTATCTCGATAACGCTTATGCGGCCGAAAACGTTGACGTGACTCCGGGACAATATGTGATGATCGCCGTGACGGACACCGGCCAGGGCATGCCGCCGGAAGTCGTCGCTCAGGCGTTCGATCCTTTCTTCACGACCAAGCCTGTCGGCAAAGGCACTGGGCTCGGCTTGTCGCAGGTTCATGGATTCGTCAAGCAATCCGGCGGGCACGTCAAAATCTATTCCGAACCGGGACGCGGAACCTGCATCAAGCTCTATCTGCCGCGAGACAAGGGCGACAGCGACGCGGCCGGCGCGACGCGACCCGCCAATGCGCCCGAGGCGCAACCCGATGAGGCGCCCAAGGCGCTCGATCTTCCGCTCGGCAAACCGGAGGAGATCGTCCTCATCGTCGAAGACGACGACGTCTCCCGCCGCATCGCGGCGCAGGGCGTGCGCGAATTGGGCTATACGACGCTGGAGGCGAACGGCGGGCCGGAGGCGATCTCCATCCTGCGCGACCGATCGGACGTCCTTTTGATGATCACCGACCTCGTGATGCCGGAGATGGATGGTTCGCGGCTCGCGCGCGAAGCCACGTTCCGCCATCCCAGCCTGCGCGTGCTCTATATAACCGGCTATTCGCGCAACGCCGTCTTCCGCAATGGCGCGCTCGACCCAAAGGTCGATCTGCTGGTCAAGCCTTTCACCCTGGAGCAGCTCGCGGTCAAGATCCGTTCGATCATCGATAGGAAGTAGTTTTTTCGCGAAGCGGCGTTTCAATGGATGGGGACAGTGGCGGATGACGGCATCAAGGGAAGATTTATAGGCTTCCTGTTCACGAGCGTGCTCGCCGGGCTGGTGACGACGACTTTCACGTACAAGAGTTGGCGGGAGCAAACCCGCCTCGATCTCGCCAAAACGCGTCTCGCCGAAGCGACGAAAACCTTCGACCGCGCGTCGCAGCTCATGTCCGGCCGCGTGTTCTATTCCTATCGGGTTTCGCATGCCATCGATGTCGACGATGACGCGGCCTTCGCGGCGAAACTCGACAAGCTCGACAAGGCGGTGGAGGACTGGAACCTCGCCTATGCCGATCTGCTTCAGGACTTCCAATTCGCCTTGGAGATCGACGATAGCGGGCGCGTCCTCCCCTATCACGAGATCCGCACGGCGGATTTCGATGAAAAGGTGCGTTGCGAACATGCGTTCGATGACGACAATGGCCCAAAATACGCCGATTGGAGCAGACCGAGTTGGCTGCTGGCCGCGCTGCATCACTGCTTCATTGTCGCGCGCGTGAAATCCATCGCCCAGTCGCTGCGCGGGAAGCCGACTCCGCCGCCCGCCGTTACGGCGAACAAAGACGTCAAGATCGTCGAGACGAAAATATCGGACAAAACGACGCCTGCCGGCGCGTCGCCTAACGCTGAAGAGCGGCGCAAGAAAGTCGCGGCGTTGGAGAGTTCGATCGATGATTTGAAAACGCACGCCGAGGAGATTCGCGTCGCCGGCAAGAGGGCGATCGAGCGCCTCCGCAACGCCACCGAGACGCGCGGCTATCTGGAATTTCTGCGCAGCTGGTAGTCACTCCTCGGCTTTAAGCGGCCGCAGCAGCAAGGAGTCGATCGCGGCCTCGACGCTGAGCCGTCCCGAAAGGATCGCGTCCACCGCCTCGGCGATCGGCATTTCGACGCCATGCGCATGGCCCATCTCCACCAAGACGCCTGCCGTAAAGGCGCCTTCGGCGAGCTTGCCATGGGCGGCGTCCTGCGCGGCCTCGCCCTGCCCCAGCGCCTGCCCGAGCGCGAAATTGCGCGATTGCGCGGAGCCGCAGGTGAGCACGAGATCGCCAAGGCCGGAGAGGCCCATCAGCGTCTCCTGCCGCGCGCCGAGCGCCCGCCCGAGCCGCGTGACTTCGGCAAAGCCGCGCGCGATGAGCGCCGCCTGCGCGCTTGCGCCGAGTTCGGCGCCATGCGCCATGCCGGCGGCGATGGCGATCACATTCTTCGCCGCCCCGCCGATTTCGACGCCCAGCACGTCGGTCGAGCGATAGAGCCGGAAAGTCCTGGTCGACAGTTCTTCGCAAAGGCGGCGCGCCAAGGCCTCGTCATGCGCGGCGAGCGTCACCGCGGTCGGCAGGCCTTTGCAGACATCGTCGGCAAAGCCCGGCCCCGAGAGCACGGCGACGCCCGCCTGCGGAAGCTCCTCGGCCGCGACCTCGCTCATGAATTTGCGGCGGTCGCGCTCTATGCCCTTGGCGCATACGACGAAGGCGGCGTCGGCGCGCAAATGCGGGCGCGCGGCCCGCGCGGTTTCGCGCATCGCCTGCGCCGGCGTGACGGCGAGGACGATTTCCGCCTCGCTCAGGACCGAAAGATCGGCGGTGGGCGCCACGGCCGCCGCGAGCGGCAAGCCAGGCAAATGGCGCTTGTTCTCGCGGTCGCGCGCGAGCGCGGCGGCGTGGGTGGGATCGCGCGCCCAAAGCGGCACGCGCGCGCGGCCCTGCGCCGCCACATTGGCGAGCGCGACGCCCCAGGCTCCCGCGCCAAGAACTGCGACCGTCGCCCGCGTCATCTCAAGCCGATCCGCTGATTGTCCGGGCGCGCCCAGAGCCTCTCGAAGGCTTCGCGGAACCGCGCCGCCGCCTGCGGGCTCTCTATCACGATAACGTCATTGTCCTGATAGACCGCGCCAGAGACGGTGAAATTGGCCGAGCCGCTGCGCAAGACGCGCCCGTCCACCTGATAGGACTTAAGATGCATCAGGTCGCGCGCGCGGCTTTTGCGCCGTATTTCGAGATTGGGCGCGCCGGCGATCTCCTCGATCGGCGACGCGCCGCGTCCCCTCTCCTCGCCGTCGACATAGAGGCGGACTTTGACGCCCCGCATCGCCGCCCGCCCCAGCGCCGCCGTGAGGGAACGGTCGGTGAGCACATAGGCGGCCATGTCGATCGACTGGCGCGCCTCGCCGATCAGCTTTGCGTCGATGGAGCTCAAGCCGTCTTCCGGCCCGTAGAGCACGCGCACGCCCGCATAGGTCGGCTCCTGCGCCAGAAGCCCCGCGGGCGGCGGCGTCGGCGTCAGCGTCAGCGCCGCCAGCGCCAGGAAAAAGAGGTCGCGCATTCGTTTACGCCTTGCCGTGATGCGCGTCGCTCGCCACGGCGTCGAGCGGCCAGCGCGGGCGCGGCGCGAAAGCGAGATCGTTGGTCAGGCCGCATTTCAGGCGCTCGAGCCCGGCCCAGGCGATAATGGCGCCATTGTCGGAACAGAGATTGGCGGGCGGCGAAACGAAGCGCAGCCCGCTCTCGACGCAAAACTGCGTCAGCGCGCGGCGGATGGCGCCATTGGCCGCGACGCCGCCGCCGATCACGAGGCCCTGCGGCGCGCCATGGCGTTCGATGAAAAGCCGTACGCCCGCGCGCACGCGATCGACGATCACGTCAACGATCGCCGCCTGAAAGGAAGCGGCGAGGTCCTTGACGTCTTTTTCGCTCGGCGTTCCGAGCTTGAGGATTTCGAGGCGCACGGCGGTCTTGAGGCCGGAGAGCGAGAAATCCGCGCCCTCGCGGCCGAGCATGGGCCGCGGAAAATCGAAGCGATGCGGTTCGCCCTGAAGCGCGAGCTTCTCGATCTGCGGTCCGCCGGGGTAAGCGAGGCCGAGCATTTTCGCGACCTTGTCGAAGGCTTCGCCTGCGGCGTCATCGACCGTCGAGCCAAGCCGGCGATAGTCGCCGACCCCCTTGACCGCCACGAGCTGCGTATGTCCGCCGGAAACGAGCAGCGCGAGAAAGGGAAAATTCAGCGCCTCGGTCAGCCGCGCCGTCAGCGCATGGGCTTCCAGGTGATTGACGGCGACGAAAGGCTTGCCGAGCGCGAGCGCCAGCGCCTTGCCGGCGGTGAGCCCGACGAGCACGCCGCCGACGAGCCCCGGCCCCGCCGCGGCGGCGACGGCGTCGAGATCCTTGGCCTCGATCTTCGCATGGCCAAGCGCGCGCGAAATGAGCCTGTCCAGGACGTCGATATGGGCGCGCGCAGCGATCTCCGGCACCACTCCGCCATAGGCGGCGTGCTGGGCGATCTGGCTCAGGACTTCATTCGAAAGAATGTCGCCGCCGTCGCCGCCGAGACGATCCGCGACGACCGCGACGGCGGTCTCGTCGCAAGTGGTTTCAATGCCAAGCACGCGCATGGACGCTCCCTGGCGCGATCGCGCCTTTTTAAACCCTCTCGCGCGCGACGACACCCGCGGCGCGCAAGGAGCTTACCTTCTCGTCTGGCGGCAGGCTTACGCGATTATGGTTGGCGGGAGGTTTACGAACGAGCTTTGGCGAAACTTCAGCGGGGCCGCGCACCCAACGCTAAAGCTAAAGGTCAATATAATTATTTTGATAGTTTCCGGGTAAAGGTCTTGACAAGTTTGTTTGGTGGCCGAGCTGGAACTAATGATCGTTGCTTCTCGAATGACGGCGAAAACTTAAGCCATGTCCGGATTACAGCAGGGCAAGAGAATTAGCCGTCTCTACTTTGAGATTGCCGTTCGATCGAATTCTCCAAGGGAGGATGCTCACATGGCATTGAATCGAACCAAGACATTGGCTTTGACCGCCGCTATCGCAATGGGCGCCGTGATTGCTTCCAGCAGCTTCGCTGAAGCTCGCCGCTACTGCCCGCGCACCCATTCTAGCTGGCATTACGGCTGGCATTACGGCTGGTATAAAGGCCACGGGCCGTTGTATAGCCGGTACTATTATCGTCCCGCCGCTTACGCGGGATGGTATCGCTATCCCGGCTGGTATCGCACGGGCTGGTATGGACCGTCCTATTACGGCTACGGCTATGGCCCGGGATATGGCGGCGGCCTGCTTGGCGCGGGCGCCAGCGTTGTCGGGGCGGGAGTCGGCGCAGGAACGGGACTGCTCGGCGCCGGCCTGTTCGGCATACTCTAATCCGCCTCAGGCGTTCGCGAGCGATCGTAAGGGTTGTGCTCGCGGCGTTTGAGAGGGCGCTCGTTCGCTTGAACGAGCGCCCAATTCATGGTCCGACGCTTGCCCTATGCGCCGCCGAGCCTATAGTCGCGCGCGACGAGATCACGCTGCATTGGGGCGGAATCGCCCCAATGCAGATAACGTGATCGACTCCAAAAGTTTAGGGCGCGCTTTACGCGAAAAACCGGATTCCACTTTTTCGCAGCGCGCTCTAGCAACCGGCGGACCATGGACATTTTGCCTTCCCTTCGCATCGGCACGCGCGGCAGTCCGCTGGCGCTCGCGCAGGCTTATATGGTGCGGGCTGGACTCGCGCGCGCCCATGAGGTCGGCGAAGACCGTTTCGCGATCGAGATCATCCGCACGACAGGCGATCAGATTCAGGACCGGCCTCTTTCCGAATCCGGCGGCAAAGGGCTCTTCACCAAGGAACTCGACAGCGCCCTCATCGCCGGGACGATCGAGCTCGCCGTGCATTCCTCCAAGGATTTGCCGACCCATCTGCCGAGCGAAATCGTCATCGCCGGCTATCTGCCGCGCGAGGACGCCCGCGACGCCTGGATCGGACGCGGCGGCGTCACGCTCGACGCGCTGCCGGAGGGCGCGGTCGTGGGCACGGCGTCGCTGCGCCGCGCCGCGCAGGTGAAGCGCCGCCGGCCGGGCGTCAAGACAACGCTGCTGCGCGGCAATGTCGAGACACGGCTCAAAAAGGTCGAAAGCGGCGAGATCGACGCGACGCTTCTGGCGCTCGCGGGATTGAAGCGTCTCGGCCTCGCCGATCGCGCCACGGCGCTGCTGCCGCTCGATGAATTTCCTCCGGCCTGCGGACAGGGCGCGATCGGGATTACGCGTCGAGCCCAGGACGACGCCGTCCGCGACGCGCTCGCGCCGCTGTTCGATGAAGCGACGGGCTTTGCGCTCGCCGCCGAGCGCGCCTTTCTCGCGGCGCTTGACGGCTCCTGCCGCACGCCGATCGCCGGCCATGCGCAGGTGTCGGGCCACGATCTCGCCTTCGTCGGGGAAGTGCTGAAGGCGGACGGAAGCGAAGCCTATGTCGTGCGCCGGCAGGGCCGCGCCATCGACGCGGCGCTGATCGGCGCCGACGCCGGCAAGGAAATCTTGTTGCGCCTGCCGCATGGCGTCGCGGGGCTGATGTGACGCCCGTTCTGCTGCTGCGCGCGCGCGAGGACGCGGCGCGCACGGCGGAGAAACTGCGCGCGATGGGTTTTTCTCCCCTGCTCTCGCCCGTGCTGGAGATCGTCGCGACCGGCGCGAAAATTCCGCCAGGCGCCTATGACGCCGCGCTCGCCTCGAGCGCCAAGGGCGTCGAACTCGCGCAAGACTCGGAGACCTTCAAGGCCCTGCCCCTCCACGCCGTCGGCGAAAGAACGGCGCAGGCCGCGCGCGCGCTCGGCTGGCGACCTGACATTGTCGCGGGAAACGCCGAAGCGATCCTGCCGGCGCTGCTCGCCCGCTATCCCCAGCCCGCGCTTTTCCTCTATCTCGCCGGGCGCGACCGCCAGCCGGCGCTTGAGGCCGGCTTGAAGGCGGCGGGCCATCGCATCGCCGCCATAGAGGTTTACGAAGCGCGCGCGGCGACGGCGCTCTCGCCGCTGGCCCTCGACGCCATCGCCGCCGGCGAGATCGACGCCGTTCTCCATTACTCTCGCCGCAGCGCCGAGATTTTTCTCTCGCTCGCGAAAGCCGACGGTATTTTGGAAAAGGCGCGCGCCGCCCTAAATCTCGCATTGTCGCCCGAGACCGCGCAGCCGCTTCTGCAAGAGAATTTTCCCAATGTCGGCGTCGCCGAACGGCCGGATGAAGAACATTTGCTGAAGCTGCTTGCTATGCGCGTTCGTTGAGCGCGCGAGCGTACAATGTGACTAAAGCATAAGGGGAGAAAAAATGTTTCGATCCGCGCTTGCTTCAATCCTGCTTCTGATCGCGCTTACTTCTCTCGCTCATGCGCAGGGCGTCGCGGCGCGCTGCGCCAAAGTCGGCGACGATGACAAGTTGACGCCCATTCCAGCCGCGCTCGTTCCGCAAACGCGCCGACTCTTCGGCTTTTCGCCGCAAACGCCGAATGCTGTCATTCGCAAGGGCACGAGCTATCGCTGCATGGGCGGCAAGGCCTGGCTCTGCAATGTCGGCGCGAATCTCGTGTGCAGCAAGGCGAACGTGGCGCAGAGCCTGCCCGGCGCGACGGCTTTCTGTAAACAGAATCCCGGCGCGGACGTGGTGCCGATGGCGGCGACGGGCCATGACACCATCTACGAATGGAAATGCGTCGGATCGAATGCGCAGATCGCGCGCCCGGTCGTCAATATCGACTCTCGCGGCTTCATTGCCGAGAATTGGAAGCCGCTCGACTAATTCTCAACGCTCGCCGAAGCGCGCATACAGCTCTTTGGAGAGTTCCTTGAGCGCGTCGTCGGCTTTCGTCCCGCCGATATTCGTCGTCATCACCATGGCGAGGTCGGATTTCGGCTGCAGCATGAGATAGGCGACATTCATCTCGTTCGAGCCGCCATGAAAGAGGAAAGGCTCGCGCGCGAAGGGCAATTGCACCGTGACCCAGCCGAAGCCATAGCCGCCGAAGGAAGGGGTTCCCGGCGCCGCGTCGGGCTTTGGCGGCATGTCGATGACTTTCGTATGGAGCTTGCCCAGCGTCTCCTTCGAGACCAGCGCTGGCGCCCTCTTGCCTTCTCCCGCATTCCATGAGGCCCACTTGGCGAGATCAAGAATGGAAAGATGAACCGTCCCCGCCGGGCCCATGATCTCGGGATTGTCGCCATTGGGCCCCGCCAGCATCGGCTTGGGGCCCTCGGGAAGCGGAATATGGCCGAGCGGCGCGTCGATCCTGCCGAGGCTCGACTGCGGGCCGAAACCGGCGCTCTTCAAGCCCAGCGGATCGAAGATGCGCGTCGCGACAAGCTCCTCCCATGTCTTTCCAGTCGCCTTTTCCAAGATCGCGCCCGCGAGTATGTAGCCCATATTCGCATAGGCGAATTTCTCGCCGGGCTTCGACTGCAAGGGCTGCGCGACCAATTGCTTGACGAGCCAATAGCGCAATTCGTCGAGATTCTTTTTCTTCTGCGCGAAGGACTCCTGCAAAAATTTGTCATGCGCGTCATTGTCGCTCGGGATGCCGCTCGTATGCGACAGGAGCTGTTCGAGCGTCACGCCTTTCACATCGGCATTCATGCTCCCCGCCAGCTCGGGAAAAGCTTCGGCGACGGTCGTATTCCAGCGCAGCTTGCCGCTTTCGACGAGCATCGCCGCGAGCAGCGCGGTCATCGCCTTGGTGTCGGAGCCGATGTGAAAACGATCGTCGATGGTGACGCGCTCCTCGCCGCCTGCGCGGCGCAGGCCGACGGCCCCTGAAGCGATAATCTTGCCGTCCTTCGCCACCGCCGCGGCGAGCGCGGGAAGGCCATAGCGCGTCAGATAGGGCTGCAGCATGGCGTCGAGCGAAACCCGGGCGCGGCTTGCGGCATGCGCGCCCGTCGTCAAGGGCGAGCCGATGGCCAGCAACGTGACAAGCATTTTGAGCGCGCGCATGACGTCTCCACAGTTACAGACCTCTGGATTCCCGATCGCGCGCAAAACCCCGCGTCGGGAACGAGCCGCAAGGCGGACATCAAATCGGACGATGGAGGAAAGAGCAACCATCGCCAGACTGTCGTTATTGCCCGGCGAGCGCCCAGCCGATCAGCACGATCACCGGCCCGGCGATCGTCTCCCCCGCGACCTTGCTCGGCAAATCGGCGATGGTGCCCTTGATCACGCGCTCATGCGGCGTCGAGGCGCGCTCGATGAGGAAAGCGGGCGTGTCATGCGACATGCCCTCCTGCAACAGGCGCCGCGACAATTCCGGCAGCGTGCGGTTGCCCATATAGACGACCGTCGTCGCGCGCTTGTCGGCGAGCGCGCCCCAATCGAAATCCTCGGGAAATTCGCCGTCCTTGGTATGCGCCGTGATGAATTGCACCCGCCGTGCGATCTCCCGGCTCGTCAGCGATGCGCCAAGCGCCGCGGCGCCGGCGCAGGCGGCGGTCACGCCCGGAACGATCTCGATCGCAAAGCCCGCTTTGCGCAATGCGGCGATTTCTTCGTTCGCGCGGCCGAAGATCAGCGGATCGCCGCCTTTGAGCCGCACGACATTCTTGCCCTCTTGCGCGAGCTTGATGAGGAGCGCGGTGATCTCTTCCTGACGCACGGAGGGCGCATAGCCGCGCTTGCCGACATTGATGCGCGTCGCCTCGCGGCGCGCGAAATCGAGAATGCTCGCCGGAACGAGATCGTCGAAGAGCACGACGTCGGCGCCCGCGAGCGCGCGCATGCCCTTGAGCGTCAGAAGCTCCGGGTCGCCCGGCCCCGCGCCGACCATGATCACGCGACCGCGCGCCGTGGTCTCGGCGCCGCCGCGCGCCTCCTCGATCAGCGCCGCGCGATCTTCGTCCAGCGGCGCCCGCTCGATCTCGCGAAAGGCGAGGCGCGTGAAACGGCGCCAGAAATCGCGCCGCGCCAGAAAATCGAGTCCCGAGGCCCGCGCCAGCGGGCGCCACGACTGAGCGGCGCGCGCCCACGCCTGGAATGTCGCCGGAACGAGGGTCTCGATCCGGCCCCGGACTGCCTGCGCGAAGACAGGCGACGCGCCGCCAGTCGAGACGCCGATGACGAGCGGCGAGCGATTGACGATCGCGCCCATGAGGAAATCGCTGAGCGCGGGGCGGTCGGTCAGGTTGAGCGGCACATGCGCCGCGCACGCGCCTTCTTGCGCCTTTTGCGCCTCGGCGTCGTCCTCGATCACGCCGAGCGCCAGCGCCGCGCCGATAAAATCGTGGGATTCGACGCCGCGCGCATGGATGGCGACATTTTCGCGCGCGCCGGCGATCTCGCGCAGTTTCTCGCTCGGCGCCGACGCATAGACGTCGACCCGCGCGCCGGTCGCCGCCGCGAGATCGGCCTTCCAGGCCGCCGCCTCGGAGCCGCCGATGACGACGACGCGCTTGCCGGCGAGCGGAAAGAACGCCGGCAGCGTCTCGAGCGGCTGCATGAGGTCGGAAGGAACTTCGTCAGGCTTGCGGGTCACGGTCGCGTCTTGGGCGATGGCCGTCATGGCGGAAGCGCGCCGCCAAGCCAATCCAGACGCCCGCGGCTCTGGATTGCTTCGCCTGTGGCTTGCAATGACGGGGAAATGTCGTCGCCGCCTCTATAGTCCATCTGGCCAGCGCGCGCGACCCCCACAGACGCGCAGGGAAAGTCTCACGCCGTCGAACGCAAAAGGGCGGCCCCAAACGGGACCGCCCCAAACAGCCGCCGAATGGGCGTCTTACTTCTTCTTGCCGTCCGCGCCGAACTGCGCGAGGAAGGCCCAGACGTTCTCCTGGTCGGACTCGCTCGGCAGGCCTTGGAAAATCATCTTGGTGCCGGGAATCTTCGCCTTCGGGTTCTTGATGAACTCCTTGAAGGTCGCCTCGTCCCAGGTGATGCCGGAACCCTTGGCCGCTTCCGAATAGTTGTAGCCCTCGACCGAGCCGGCCTTGCGTCCGTCAATGCCGTTCAACTCCGGGGCGACGGCGTTCTTGGCGGTCTCGCCGACCTGATGGCAGGCTTTGCACTTGGCGAAGACCTTTTCGCCCGCTGCGGGATCGCCGGCGGCGAAAGCCTGGCCGACGGAAGCGGCGAAAGCGACGCTCGCGGCGAACGTCAGCAGCGAATTCATCTTCATCCTTGTTCCTTTCCTCATCCCGGCGTCGCTTCGCGCGCGCCTTTTCTTAAAAAACGGGCCCGGCCAAAAGTCTGGCGTCTCGCAAGCGCTCATTAGACCATTTCGAAACTACAGTGAAGCGGCCTTCCAAGGCAATACGGCCAGGCTTGCATCGCCGATCGCCGCCAAATTACGCCGGAGCGCTTGAATGCGGGCTGAACCGGGATCAGTTCACGCGGCGCAGCGTGAGATTGACCCGCGCGCCAAGCGCGGCGAGCGGCGTCGGCAAGGGCTGCGCGAGCCAGGGCATGATCTTGTCGACGCCGTGAAAACGACGCCGCGACGGGCCCGACAGGACCAGCGCGTCGCCGGAGGACAGGATGAGAGAGATCGCCTTGTCGGCCCGCCGCGCGCCGCCGAGCTTGAAACGGCAGTCGGCCCCAAGCGACAGGGACAATATCGGCGCGGCGAAATCGGCTTCGTCCCGGTCCTGATGCAGCCCCATGCGCGCGTTTTCGTCATAGACGTTTATGAGGCAGGCTTCAGGCGATTTGGGATAGCCCGTAAGCTGCGTCCAGGCGTCGAGGAGCGCCTGCGGCATTGGCGGCCAGGGCGCGCCGGTCGCGGGGTGGCGCGCCTCGTAGCGATAGCCCTTTTCCTTATCGCTCACCCAGCCGAGCGGGCCGCAATTGGTCATGCGCACCGACATGGGCGCGCCGGTCTTCGGCATGGTCGAGACGTAGAGCGGCGCGGCGGCGACGACTTCGGCGATATCATGGGCAAGCGCCGCCTGCGCCGCCTCGTCGAGGAAGCCCGGATAGTGGAACGCGCCGGGCGCGAGTTCGGGCATACCTGCTATCCGGTGAAGCGGCGTCGAAAAGTCCATTCGAGGCCGCCGGCGCCCCGACTATTGCTGCAGCGCGTCTCTGACCGCCGAACCGATCTGAAGCGCGTTATGCGTGAGAAGCATCTCCACCGATATATCATTGTATTGCGACAGCGCTACTCCCGGCTTGACGGTTCGTCGGACCACACTTCGCGCCGCCGCCCCTCGCGCCGGCGCGCTCCTGGCGCCCCCAGCAGGAGGCCCAAAGGTTATCAGCAGCTCACTTGTGTCTTTTCGGGTTGCGTCAAACAATTTCGCGCTCGTCGTGGCGACGCGCACAAGGCTCCAGTTCGGCGTCGCATTCATATTGAACGACAGTTTGAACGTAATTTTGTGATTGATAGTTTTTATCGGATCGCCAGCTTGGTACTGCGCAAAATCCAAATCACGGCATTCCCTGCTCAGGGGGGGTTCCCCGCTCAATAGCGGTATCATGGTCTCATCTTCGCGAGCCGGCATCCCCAGAAATGCGCATTTCTTTATCGGCTCCAGCACATCGTCCAGCCAGTCGTTGATCTTAAGGTTCGCATTGATTGCGATCCCGCCGATCTTGTAACAGCTTTCGGGCGTTAGGGCGATCGGCTCGGGGTCGTTAACGAACTGGCTGAAGGGATAAGCGAATTGAACGATGTCCTCGCGGCTGGCGTTATATGACAGGCCGCCGCCAACGCCGAAATTGTAGAACTGGGGCACCACGCGCGGTTTGGTGTAGTCGCCCAGGCCCACTTGAGCGTCGACCCAGTTGGGAGTCTTCAACGAAACCCCAGGATTGAACGCGAGCGAATCCTCGACCTGAAGGTTCAAGTCAATTAATGCGTTCCAATTTTCAAACCATGTGAGCTTTCGTTTTCCATATTCGTGGTCACGATCGCGTTCGATCTGATTCCGAACCGCCCAGCGAATTTCGCACTGAACGCCTCGGATTACGTCAAACAATACGCGCTTCTTCCATTCATGTCCGAGTAGCGGCGCGGCTTCTGGTATAAGCAAGCATCCAGCAAGACCGGAGGACACTACGCTAATTGCCGCGATGCACGCGATCAATTTGAATGAATGGGAAGCGGTTTTTCCCATCGCAAAATCCCCCATTAAAAATCATCTACTTAAACAAAATTCGCGATGACCATTAATCGCCCTTTCTTTGAGTCGCGCAACTTTCAAGAAGTCAAAGTGAAGGAATTTTCGAACAGATGTGGCTTTCATGCCACATAAAACTTAACCGCAATAATTAGCCGGCCAACACCGTCTTCGACGCCACGGTGGAATCGGCGTTGAGCTGATAGACGATTGGCACGCCGGTCGCGAGCTCCAGCGTCGTCACCGACTCGGGCGTCAGCTGCTCCAGCACCATGCAGAGCGCGCGCAGGCTATTGCCATGCGCCGCGACCAGCGCCCGCTCGCCGCGCATCACCGGCGGCAGGATGCGCTGGCAATAGAAGGGCACGACCCGCGCCACCGTGTCCTTCAGGCTCTCGCCGCCCGGCGGCTGCACGTCATAGGAGCGCCGCCACAGACGCACCTGCTCTTCGCCCCATTTGTCGCGCGCTTCGTCCTTGTTGAGGCCGGAAAGGTCGCCGTAATGGCGCTCGTTCAGCGCCCGGTCCTTTATGGTCGGCACCCCCGTCTGGCCAAGCTCCTCGAAGATCAGGTCGATCGTATGCTGGGCGCGGATCAGCGTGGAGGTGAAACCGACGCTGAAAAGAATGTCGAGCTTCCTCAATTCGCGGCCGGCGCGGCGCGCCTCCTCGACTCCCAGCGGGCTCAGATCGGGATTTTTCCAGCCGGTAAAGAGATTTCGGGCGTTCCATTCGCTTTGGCCATGGCGGACCAGGACGAGAGTGCGATTCATGCTCATAGACTCTCGCGATAATCAGGCGCCCGAGAGGCCGAGCACGTCGGCCATGGAATAGAGCCCCGGCGCCTTGCCGCGAGTCCAAAGCGCCGCCGCCAGGGCGCCGCGCGCGAAGACGCCGCGATCCTCGGCGCGATGCGACAATTCGATTCGCTCGCCCGCGCCGGCGAAAACGACCGTGTGGTCGCCGATGACCGTCCCGCCGCGAAGGCTTGCGAAACCGATTTCGCCCAACCTGCGCGGGCCGGTGAGGCCGGCCCGGCCGCGCGCGCTATTCTCGGCGAGAGCGACGCCGCGCCCATGCGCCGCCGCCTCCCCCAGCAGAAGGGCCGTGCCGGAAGGCGCGTCCACTTTCAGGCGATGATGCATTTCGACGATCTCGGCGTCCCAGGCGGGGCCGAGCGCCCGCGCAGCGCGCTCGACCAGCACGGCGAGGAGATTGACGCCAAGGCTCATATTGCCGGAGCGCACCACCACCGTTTCGCGCGCCGCCTCGGCGATAGCGTCGAGGTCCGCTTGCGAGAGGCCGGTCGTGCCGATGACATGGGCGATCTTGGCGCGCGCCGCCGCCTTCGCCATCTCGACGCTGGCGACGGGCGAGGAGAAATCGACGATCGCGTCGGCGTCGGCCAGGGCGGCGGCGACGTCGCTCGTAATCGGCACGCCATTGGGCGTCGTTCCGTGGCCGAACCCGCTGTCGACGCCGAGCGTGGGCGAGTCCGGCTGCTCCAAAGCGGCGGTCAGGCGCACGCCCAAAGTATCGGGGATGATCTGCGTCAGCATCCGGCCCATGCGGCCCGAGGCGCCCACCACCACCAAACGCAATTCGTTCATGCTCATTGTCCCCGGCCCTGCGGCCTGTATCGCGGCGCATCAGCCGCGATGGCGCTCGGAGAGCGCGCTTCCCCTATACAGGCGAGGCTGGAGGTTGAGAAGCCGGCGCATTACTTTGAGCGCTCGGATTCACCTGCCCGAATGGGCGGTTATTTCGGCTTGGGGCGAAAACTTTTCACTCGCGCCGGATCGGTCTCGATATAGGCGGCGCCGATGAGGTCGAGGCAGTAAGGCACGGCCGGCATGACCGCGTCGAGGCAGAGCTCGATCGCCGCGGGCTTGCCCGGCAGGTTGATGACAAGGCATTTGCCGCGATGCGCGGCGAGCTGACGGGAAAGGATCGCGGTTGGCGTCTGCGCAAGCGAGACCTGGCGCATCAGTTCGCCGAAACCAGGGAGCTCGCGCGGACAGGCGGCGAGCGTCGCCTCGGGCGTGAGGTCGCGCGGGCTCGGGCCGGTGCCGCCGGTCGTGACGATGAGATCGCAGCCGAGCGTGTCGGCAAGATCGATCAGCGTGTCGCGCACGCTCTCGAAGCCGTCGGGAATGACGCGGCGCTCGATGCGGAAAGGCGTCGTCAGCGCGGCTTTCAGATAGGCTTCGATCGCCGGGCCGCTCTCGTCTTTGTAGATTCCGGCGCTGGCGCGGTCAGAAGCGGTGACGACGCCGATGATCGCGGCGCGCTTAATATTGGTCATACGAGAATCTCCCGCCTGTCTCTTTGGCGCCTTGCGGCGGCATTGTCAGCAGCGGTCTTTGCAACGCCTGCGCCAGCTAAGCTAGCTTTAAGCACCTAATTCCACGTCAATTTTGAGATTTTAAATTCAGATAAGAACGCATATTCAATGTATTTTTAGATATACAACCGTAGAATTTGCAAAATTATTTAAAAATATTGGCAAAATATATTTTGCCACATTTTGAAATTAGAAACGTCAGCTTCAACTCCATTCAAACAAATGGAAACTATGCGCTGAATCGCTTGAGAGAGCGATCGGCGTTCTTCACGCTTGTGCGTAAACGGAGCAATCCTGAATGAAGCATGTCTTTGGCGTATTGACGATTCTTGGACTGACGACCGCGCCTGCGCTGGCGCATCATGCCGCACGCCATAAGGCGCAGCACCACGCGCGCCATTCGGTGCGTAGCGCCGAGCCGGCGCAGGCCCAAGGATTTACCGCCAATGCGTCGTTTTATGGCGGCGGCCCGCGCCGCTACGAGCCAAACGCGAGAACCGCCAATGGCGAAATCTTCAACATGTGGGACATGACCGCCGCCCATCGCACCCTGCCCATGGGGACGCGGTTGCTTCTGACCTATGGGGACCGTTCGGTGATCGTCCGCGTCAATGACCGCGGTCCGGCCGCTTGGACCGGACGCAGTCTCGACGTCTCGCGCGGCGCAGCGACCGAGCTTGGGCTCATCGAACGCGGCACAGGACAGGTGCGTGTGACCGTGCTCGGCCGCGGCTGAACTGACTGATCTTAACGCGACACGCCCGGCCTGAGCCGGGCGTGTTCTCTTTAACCAAATTTTTTTGACATATCGACATATTAATGATATGTCATGAATATGCCTGAACGTACAACCGTCCGCCTTCCGGAAGACCTTCTTCGCCGCGCTCGGCGCAAGGCGGCCGCCGAGGATCGCACCTTGACCTCGATGATCGAAGAAGGGCTTCGCATCGTCGTTTGCGGAGAAGCGCCACGGTCTCCAGCGCCCCGCTATGCGCGCATCAGCCGCGAGACTGGCGGGCCAGCGCCTGGCGTTGATTTTCCCAGGCTGCGAGATATCGACGAGCAGGAAGACGCCGAGCGCTTGAGCCGCTTGGAATCGCAATATCCCGCGCCCGAAAAATGAATCTAGCCGACGTTAACGTGCTTATCGAGGCGTTCCGCAGCGACTCGCCTCGCCACGGCCGTTGCAGAAAATGGCTCGATGACGCCTTCGACAGCCGCGCGCCATTCGGCGTGTCGCGCCTTGTGTTGAGCGCGGTAGTGCGCATCACGACGAACCGCAGATTTTATCAATCGCCGAGTTCGCTCGAGGAAACCTTCGGCTTTTGCGCCGACATACTGGCCCAGCCGAATTGCCGCCTCGTCGAACCAGGCGAAGGCCATTGGCGGATATTCGAGCGACTATGCATCGAAACGAATATTCGCGGACCGATGGTGACGGACGCCTGGTTCGCCGCATTGGCGATCGAATGGGATTGCGAATGGATCACTCTCGATTGCGATTTCGCACGCTTTCCAGGACTGAAATGGCGAACGCCCGGCGATTAGGGCGACGAACCGATCGCCATCTCATCCTCGCACATAAATCTGCGCGCCCCTTTCGACGAACTCCTCGGCCTTCTCGGCCATGCCCTTTTCGCGCTCGATCGCTTGCGCCTCTTCGCGCAAATCGCGGGTGATCTGCATCGAACAAAATTTCGGGCCGCACATCGAGCAGAAATGCGCGAGTTTATGCGCCTCCTTGGGCATGGTTTGGTCGTGGAATTCGCGCGCCGTGTCGGGATCGAGTCCGATGTCGAACTGGTCGTTCCAGCGAAAATCGAAACGCGCGCGGCTCATGGCGTCGTCGCGCTCGCGCGCCGCCGGATGGCCCTTGGCGAGGTCGGCGGCGTGGGCGGCGATGCGATAAGTGATGACGCCGGTCTTCACGTCGTCGCGATCCGGCAGGCCCAGATGCTCCTTGGGCGTGACGTAGCAGAGCATCGCCGTGCCGAACCAGCCGATCATCGCCGCGCCAATGCCCGACGTAATGTGGTCGTAGCCCGGCGCGATGTCGGTGACGAGCGGCCCGAGCGTGTAGAAAGGCGCCTCGCCGCAGGCCTTAAGCTGCTTCTCCATATTGGCCTTGATCTTATGCATCGGCACATGGCCGGGGCCTTCGATCATGACCTGGCAACCCTTGTCCCAGGCGATTTTCGTCAATTCGCCAAGCGTCTCCAATTCGGCGAATTGCGCTGCGTCATTGGCGTCGGCGTTGGAGCCGGGACGCAATCCGTCGCCCAATGAGAAGGACACATCGTAGCGGCGCATGATGTCGCAGATTTCGTCGAAGCGTTCGTAAAGAAAGCTCTCCTTGTGCTTCGAGAGGCACCAGCGCGCCATGATCGAGCCGCCGCGCGAGACGATGCCGGTGACGCGGCTCGCGGTGAGCGGCACATAGGCGAGGCGCACGCCGGCATGGATGGTGAAATAATCGACCCCCTGCTCCGCCTGTTCGATCAGCGTGTCCTTGAACACTTCCCAATCGAGCTTCAAGGCGTCGCCGCCGACCTTTTCGAGCGCCTGATAGATCGGCACCGTGCCGATCGGAACCGGCGCGTTACGGATGATCCAGTCGCGGATATTGTGGATGTTGCGGCCGGTCGAGAGGTCCATCACCGTATCGGCGCCCCAGCGGATCGCCCAAACCATTTTCTCGACTTCCTCAGCAACGGAGGAAGTGACGGCGGAATTGCCGATATTGGCGTTGACCTTGACGAGGAAATTGCGGCCGATGACGACCGGCTCCAATTCCGGGTGATTGACGTTGGCGGGGATGATGGCGCGTCCGCGCGCGATCTCATCGCGCACGAATTCAGCCGTCACGAATTCGGGGATAGAGGCGCCGAAACTCTCGCCGTCGGCGATGCGCGCTTTCGCAGCGTCAAAAGCGCGCTCGCGACAAAGATTCTCGCGATGCGCGACATAGATCATCTCTTCGGTGATGACGCCCGCGCGCGCGAATTCGAGCTGCGTGACGGGCGCTGTCCCGGCGGCGCGATAGAGCTGGCGCTCGGCCGGACATGGCGGCACGAGGCGATCGCCTTCCACGAAGCCATTGTCCTCAGGCTTGACCGCGCGCCCCTGATAGCTCTCGAGCCCGGTCCGGGCCGCGAGCCAGGGCCGCGCCGCCGGCAATCCGGCGGACAGATCGGGCGTGAAGGATTCGCAGCTATAGGGGCCGGAGGGATCGTAGACGCGCAGCGGCGGCTCGCCGGAAGACGCATCGAGCGCGATCTCGCGATAGGGAACACGGATGTCGTCGCGCCCCTGCGGAGCCGAATAGATTTTGCGCGACGCGCCGATCGGGCCGGTGGTGACGCTCGCAGGCAGGCGCTTGTCGTGAATATTCATGATCGCGCTCCTTCATCTCGCTCCTTCAAGGGAAGCGGACGCGGGGTTGAAGCGGCGATGCGGGGATGCGTTGGAAGGGCGTCGACGCCGCGCGCCGTCGCCTTTTCGCTGGCCTTCCCTCCGCCGGCATAACCCGGATCAGGTTCGACGGGTGCTTCTCAGCCGCGCTTGCGGCGCCCCTCGCCATTGGGGAGAAGCTAGCCTCTTCGCGCCGCGCTCGCAAGCGGAGCGCAAACCGTTTCTCAGCGGTCCTCATTGTGAAGATGCGCCACGCCGACGAGCTTATCGAGCGCCACGACGAAAGCGAGGCCCCTGTTAGGCTCTGTCAGTTCGGCGGCGCGGACGATCTCCTGCAAAATGGCGTCGGCCTTGTCGGCATAGACGACGGTGAGCACGATCTCCTTTTCCGGCTCGATCGCGATGCCGAAAATCTTTTCATGCTCGTTGACGCCAATGCCGCGTCCGTAAACGACCGTGCCGCCGCGCGCTCCGGCCTTAACGGAAGCTTCGAGAACCGTGTTGCCCCAACCCTTCCGCACGATGGTCACGATCAAAGAAGCGTTCAACAACATCGTCGTCACTCCTGTCGCCGCTCGGTCCAGCGGACGAGAAGCCCTAATGTCATCACCGAAACCATGGGCGCGAGCGCGATCAGCGATACGAGCCCGAGGCCCTCGACGATCATATCGCGGCCATTGGCCGAGGCGGCCGCGCCAAGCGCGAGCGCGAGAAGAAAAGTATTCGCCATCGGCCCCGTCGCGACCCCGCCCGCATCGACCGCAATCGCCACGAAATCCCTTTCGCAGAGCCACATGATGACGATGACGACCGCATAGCCGGGCGCAAGGAGATAGAGCAGCGGAATCCCATAGGCGATCCTCAACAAGCCGAGCGCGACCGACAGAGCGACGCCAATGCTGACCGTATAAAGAACGGTCGGCGCGGAAATAGAACCGGAGGAGGCTTCTTCAACCTGTTCGGCGAAAATGCGCACCGCCGGCTCGCTCCAGGTGGTGACGAAGCCAAGAAAAAGGCCGATCAGGGCGAGCAGCCCTTTATGCGGCATGGCCCCCAGCGCCTCGCCGATGGCGCGGCCGATAGGCATAAAGCCGATCTCGACGCCGACAAGGAAGAGGAAAAGCCCAGCCGCCGCAATAAGCGTTCCGATCATGATATCGACGACATTCTTGCCGGGCAGTTTCAGCAACAGCGCCTGGAACACAAGGAAGAGCGCGGCCAGGGGCAAGACGGCTTCGGCGACGCTGGCCGCGGCGACGCCGAATTCGTCGAGAAGCCTGTCGAGGCTCACCGCAGCAATATCCCGACAGCCATCATGACGAAGATCGGGCCGACGGAAGCAAATCCCAAAAGCCCGAAGCCGTCGGAGATGGCCGAACGGCCGGCGAGAACGGAGCTCAAGCCTATGGCGATCGAGATGATGACCGGCGCCGTCAATACGCCCGTCGTCACGCTGCCCGCGTCATAGGCGAGCGGGATGAACTGACCCGGCGCGAAAAAGGACATGAGGAGCATCGCGCCATAAGTGACCGTCAGCAGGACCCGCAGCGAGAAGCCCAAGACGATGCGCGCCATGGCGACCGCGGCAAAGACCGCTACGCCCAGAGCAATGGCGTAGAGAATCGTCTGGCGGGAAATCTGGTCCATGGCGCGGTTGACCTGATTGGCGAGCACGAGCACGTCGGGTTCTGCGACCGTGGTCGCAAAGCCGAAGGCGAAGGCGACCGCGACGACCAGCATGATCGATCCCTTCTCGGGCAGCGCGGCGCCGATATATCTGCCCATCGGCAGGACGCCGTAGTCGACGCCGGTGAAGAGGAGAAGCATTCCCGCGACGATGAAGACCGCGCCGATAAGGAAATCGACGAAGGCCGCCGTTGAGGCGCCGACGAGGGCGAACTGAAGCAGGCAAACGACGGCGAACAAGGGCGCGACCGCCCTCAGCACCTCGAAGAGCTTTTCTTTTAGAAGCAATAGCATAGCTTTGAATGCTAAGATTGCGTCGCGCTTGTGTCAACGAAAGCGGCTCCATCGCCTTTCTTCTCAAGAATAAGGAGGGTTGCTCTACAGTGGCGGGGGCGTCTCGCTGAAGTATGTTCGCGACTCATTCTTTCACGAACATGCTTTAGCTTCATCAATCGACGCATCTTCCTCAGCCGGACCGGCCACCGTTTCGGCGAAAAAATGCGCTAACCGCCGCGATAAGAATGACCCAAGCCAGCCTCAAAGGACTGACATCCGAGGAAGCCGCGAGGCGCCTCGCCATATATGGCCCCAATGCGCAGCCGCAGGCGCCGCCCCCTAACGTTTTCGCCATCGCGCTGCGCACGCTGAAAGAGCCGATGTTCTTTCTGCTGGCGCTGGCGGCGTTGCTTTTCTTCATATTCGGCGATCCCGGCGAAGGACTTTTCATGGTGGCGGGCGCGAGCGCCTCGATCGCCCTCGTCGTCTTTCAGGAGCTGCGCAGCGAGCGCGCGCTCGAGGCGCTGCATAGGCTCGCCGAGCCGATGGCGCATTGCATTCGCGACGGCGAAGAGCGCCGCATACCCTCGCACGAACTTACGCCCGGCGACGTCATTCTCGTCGGCGAAGGCGAACGAATCCCGGCCGACGCGCTGCTCGTCGGCGGCGACGCGCTTGTCGTCGACGAGTCGCTCCTTACGGGCGAGTCGGCGCCGGTGACAAAGACATTTGTCGGCGACGCGCGGCCCGAGGAATTTCCCGACGCCGGCGGCGAGCGCACGCCTTTTCTTTACGCCGGCGCGATGATCACGCGCGGCGCGGGCGTCGCCGAAGTGGCGCGCACCGGCGCGCGCACCGCCATGGGCCAGCTTGGCGCCTCGCTCGCGGCGATAGAAATGGAGCCCAGTCCGCTGCAGAAAAGAACCGGCGCGCTGGTCGCGACGCTCGGCGCCTTCGCGCTGGTTTTCTGCGTGCTACTCTTCGTCGCCTATGGCCTCGTCCATGGCGACTGGTTCGAGGGCGCGATCGCCGGCATCACGCTCGCCATCGGCCTGCTGCCGGAAGAATTCCCGATGGTGCTCGCGATCTTCCTCGCGCTCGGCGCCTTTCGGCTGGCGCGCCGCAATGTGCTCGTGCGCCGCTCCAGCGTCACGGAAACGCTCGGCTCCGCCTCGATCCTCTGCGTCGACAAGACGGGAACGCTGACGCAAAACCGCATGAGCATCGTCGCTTTTTCGACGAACGATGGAATGAGGCCCGTCGATGCGGCCGAAAACGACGACGCGCTCCGAAGGTTGCTGCGCGTCGCCTTGCGCGCCTCATCCGTAAACCCCGTCGATCCGATGGATCGCGCCGTGCATGCGCTGGCCGCGCGCATGGGCGTTGCGACGCAGGACGCGCCGATCGAAAGCTTTCCGCTGCGCCCCGACCTTCTCGCCTTCATTCAGTCCTGGCGCGAAACCGAAGGAATAAGCTACGCCGCCAAGGGCGCGCCGGAGGCGGTCTTCAAGCTCGCGCGCCTCTCCGAGGATGAACGCGCGCGTTACGACGCCGAAATCGACGAAATCGCGCAAGGGGGACTGCGCCTTCTCGCCGTGGCGCGCAGCGCGCCCGCAAGGGAGCCGCCGCCGCCGGAAGCCGCGCCTTTCGAATTCATCGGCCTGCTTGCCTTCGAGGATCCGCTGCGCGAGGACGCGCCCGCCGCCGTGGCGGCGGCGCGGCGGGCCGGAATCGCCGTCGCGATGATCACCGGCGACTATCCGGCGACGGCGCGCGCCATCGCGCGCGCGGCGGGGATCGACGCCGAGCCGGGCGTCCTGACCGGCGCCGAGATCGCGGCGACGCCGGTCGAAGAATTGCCGAAGAAGATTCGCGACATTCGCGTCTTCGCGCGCGTCACGCCGGCAAGCAAGCTGGCGCTTGTCGAAGCCTTCAAGGCCGACGGCCATATCGTCGCCATGACCGGCGACGGGGTCAACGACGGGCCGGCGCTCGCGGCCGCGCATATCGGCATCGCCATGGGACAGCGCGGCTCCGACGTTGCGCGAGAGGCGGCGCATATCGTGTTGCTCGACGACAGTTTCGCTTCAATCGTCGCGGGCGTCGCCCTGGGGAGGCGCATCTTCGCCAATCTGCGCCGCGCGCTCACATACGTCACCGCCATCCATGTTCCCATCGCGGGGCTGGCGCTCGCGCCAATTCTAATGGGGCTTCCGCCGCTCCTGCTGCCCGCGCATATCGTGCTGATGGAGCTCATCATCGACCCCACCTGCGCGCTGGTTTTCGAGGCGCAGCCGAACGACCCGGACGCGATGCGAAAGCCGCCGCGCCCCCGCGACCAGCCGCTGTTCGGATCGCATGATCTGGCGCTCGGCTTCGTGCAGGGATTCGTCGTCTTTCTCGCGGTCATGGCCGTCTATCTCATCGATAACGGGTTCGGCACGCCGGAGCCGCAGGCGCGCGGCCTCGCCTTCGCGACTCTCGTCGCGGGCACGCTCACCCTGGCGCTGGCCGACGCGCTGCCGCAGGGCGTTTCGCTTTTTTCCAAGGAAAATTTCGCCTTTTGGGCGGTCGCCGGCGCCGCCGCGACGATGGTCGCGGCAAGTCTTTATCTTCCGCTTCTCGCCCATCTGCTTCGTTTCGAACCGCCGTCATGGCCAAAGCTTGGCTTGGCCCTGGCGCTCGCCGCCATCGCCGGGAGCTGGTACGGCGTATGGCTTCGCCTGCTCCATCCAGCCATGAAACGGGCCTCGGCCCAGCCCGCGTGAACCGCGCGCCCATTGCTTGAATTGACGCCGTTTCTGCCGATGGTGCGCCTTCCGGCCGCATCGACTGTGGCAAGGACGCGACACGCAATGAATATTGTGCGCAAGCCAAGATAAACCCTGCCTAAATGCGGGCGATCCTGTTATTTTTTCTGTAATAATTTGGAAATGCGCGGAAGCGGCGTCGCGCGACAACGGCTTTCGTCGATGAGCAAAATGACCTGGCGCCATCTCCTGCTTCTACTGACGACGCTCGGCTTGCTTGCGCCGGGATCGTCTTTTGGCGCGGACGGCTATTTTCTCATCGGCTATGGACCGCGCCAGAAGGCGCTTGCCGGCGCGGGCGCGGCCGATCAGCGCGACGCGATGGCGCTGTCGGTCAACCCTGCCGGCATCGTCGGGCTGGAGCGCCAGTTCCAGCTCGGCCTCACCGCCATCAACGGCGACCGGGGCTATCGGACGACGGGATTTCCCCGCGTCCTGGCGCCGGGCGAGGTCCGCAGCGGACGGCCTTGGTTCGCGGTGCCCAACAGCGGCTATGTCCAGCCGATCGACGCCGTCTCGGCATGGAGCCTTTCCTCCTATGCGAACGGCGGCATCAACACCTCTTATGACTGGGGCCATTATCATCCGCCGCTCGGAGGACCGCTCGGCGGGGGTTTCGCGGGCATCGATCTGCAGCAAGGCTTTTTGAGCATCGGCTACGCCCGCCGCTTCGGCACGCCGCTCGGGCCGCTCACCATCGGCGTCGCCCCCACCATCGCGATCCAGATGATCAACATTCAGGGCTTGAGGCCCTTCTCCTCCTATTCGGCCAATCCGTGGGAAATGTCCGATATGGCCTATGACTGGTCATATGGCGGCGGGCTGCGCGCCGGCGCGCTTTGGGGCGTTGCCGATAATTTCCGCCTCGGCCTTTCGGCGTCGACGCCGATGTGGATGTCGCGTTTCGAAAAATATTCGGGTCTCATCGCCGACTACGGCCGTTTCGACATTCCGGCGCAACTGCAGGCGGGGCTGGCCTACGATATCCTGCCGAATCTCACGGTGATGCTCGACTGGCGCCATATTTTCTTTTCGGCCGTGCCGGTGCTCGGCAATCCAACCAATCCCCTTTTGCCCCGTTCGCTCGGCTCGAAGGACGGTCCGGGATTCGACTGGACGGACGTCGACTCTGGCGCGATCGGCGCCGAATGGCGCTATTCGCCGACACTGGCGCTGCGCGCAGGCTATCACTACGCCAGCAACCCCTTGCGCTGGCGCTCGGTGACGGTGAACGTCCTGTCGCCGATCATCAATCGGCACCAGGCAAGCATCGGCTTCAACTATGCGGTGACGCGCAATTCCGCCGTCGATTTCGCCTTCGTCTACGCCTTCAAGAATTCGGTTACGGGCGTCGAATGGCTGCCGGCGCAGCCGGGTCTCCCCTTCGGCGGACCTAATCCGTTCGCCACCATCACGCCATGGGTCGATGCGTTCGAAATAACCTTGGGATATAATTACAAATGGGACGCAGGGGATAATTCCTGGCTCCCCACGCGTTTTTAAATCTTTCGGGCTTCCCCGACGGCCGTCGCATGAGCGGCCCGCCTGGCGCGCCTCCTCAATAAAAGGAGGCGCGCTTTTTTATGCGTCAAGCGACGACGATCTGGGGAGCGGCGCGCTGCTTGCGCGTTTCGAGCAGCGTTTTCACCTTGGCGGCGAGGCCAAGATAGACGAGGGCCTGGGGGCTCTCCGGCTCGGCGCCGACCACCGGGCGGCCGCTGTCCGACATTTCGCGAATCTTGATGTCCAGCGGCGCCTCGCCGAGGAAGGGCACGCCGAGTTTCTCCGCGTCGCGCCGCGCGCCGCCATGCGCGAAAATCTCCGAGCGGCCGCCGCAATGCGGGCAGAGGAAATAGCTCATATTCTCGATGATCCCGAGAATCGGCGCCTCGACCTTCTCGAACATCGCGACGGCGCGCCGCGCGTCGATGAGCGCGAGGTCCTGCGGGGTCGAGACGATCACGGCGCCCGAGAGCGGCACCTGCTGCGCGATGGTGAGCTGAACGTCGCCCGTGCCGGGCGGCATGTCGATCACCAGCGCGTCGAGTTCGCCCCATTTCACTTCGCCGAGCAATTGCGAAATCGCCTGCGACACCATGGCGCCGCGCCAGATCAGCGGCGTGTCTTCTTCGACGAGAAAGCCCATGGACATGATCTTCACGCCATAGGCTTCGAGCGGGACAAGCTTCCCCTCCTCGATTTTGGGCTTTTCCGAAAAGGCGAAGAGCCGCGGCATGGAAGGGCCATAGACGTCGGCGTCGAGCAGCCCGACCTTCCAGCCTTGCGCCGCGAGGCCGAGCGCGAGATTGGCGGATGTGGTGGATTTCCCGACGCCGCCCTTGCCGGACGCCACGGCGACGATGAAGCGGATTTTTTCCAGCGCCGGGATGAAGCCCTTGCGCTGCGGCGCCGCCGCCGGGGCGTGCGAATGGCCATGGGCTTGCTGCGGGCGCGGCGGCGGAGGCGCGGCGGCTCCCGGG
>NZ_JAZHYN010000013.1:0-68013 GCF_036576025.1 Methylocystis borbori
GCCGAACGCGCGAGCGCCGCGCCGAGCGCCGCCGCGACGGCGGGATCGGCCGGACGCGCGGCGAGCACATGCGGCTCCAGCGGCTCTACCCGCGTCGCGATGTCGATATCAGCGCCGCATTCGTCCTGAATGGCGCGCTCGAAATCCATGGCGATGGCATGCGCGCGGCCCAAGGGCATGGAGCCGTCGAGCTCTATGTCGAGACTGACCGAGAGCTTTCCGTCGATCTCCTGGAAGATGATCTTATGCGTCGGAATATGGCGCCGCGCCCCGACCAGCATGATGCGTTCGGCGAGCGTTTCGTCGTCGAGCGCGCGCGGCGTCGCGGCGAGGGTGATGCGCGCGCGCGGCGCGATCGCGGCGATCGCGTCGGCCACCGCGGATTTGATCCGCGCCGCCTGCTCCATGCTGAGGCCGCGCGACACGCCGATGGTCGCCTCGCCGACGACGTCGGGGCCGACCGTGCGCAACCGCAAGGCGTCGAGCGCGATGACGCCGGGAACCTCCCCGATCGCCCGCTCGATCCCCGGCGCGAGATCTCGCGGGGCGGCGTCGAGCAGCGTGCCGATCGTGCGCCGTCCGAGCCTGACGCCCGCGACGGCGATGAAAGCGGCGACGCCGAAGGAGGCGAGCGCATCGCCTTGCTTGAATCCATACTGCGCCGCGACAAGGCCGATCAGCACGAGGAGCGAGGAAAGAAGATCGCTCGCGAAATGCAGCGCGTCGGCGGCGAGCGCGTCGCTGCCCTCCTCCTTCGCGATCCGTCCCAATTGCCGGGAGCGCAGGAAATCCACGGCGATGGAAACGGCGAGCGCCGCGTAGACCGGCCAGCCGACGTCGATGTCGACATGAGCTTCCGACAGCCGCCGAAAGGCCTCCGCGACGACGAAAAGCGCGAGGGCGAAGAGAAACCCGGTTTCGACAAGCGCCGCCAGCGCCTCGAATTTGCCATGGCCGTAGTGATGTTCGGCGTCGGCGGGCTTTTCCGCCTCGCGCAGCGCGAAGAAGGTCAACAAGGTCGCGCCTGTGTCGACAAAGGCGTGGCCGGCTTCCGACAATAGGGCGAGCGAGCCCGACCAAAGCCCGGCGGCGAGCTTCGCCGACGCGAGCAAGGCGCTTGCGGCGATCGACGCCCTGGCGGCGGCGAGCTTGCGGCTCGCCCCGCCTCTTGGGAAAGTCTCTGTCTTGGTCATCATCGGCGGTTTGGCTAGCAGGCGAAGGGGCGCCCCGCAAATCGTCTCGCCCGCGCCCCAATGCTATGATGAACAGAAGACAGGAGGCGGACATGAAGTTCCTGCATACGATGATCCGGGTCGGCGACCTCGACCGCTCGCTGCATTTCTTTTGCGACGTTCTCGGCCTGAAGGAAGTGCGGCGCACGGAGAACGAAAAAGGCCGCTACACGCTCGTCTATCTCGCCGCGCCCGCGGACGCGGGGCAGGCGCAAACCACTGACGCGCCGCTCATCGAACTGACCTATAATTGGGACGAGCATGAATACGCCGGCGGGCGCAATTTCGGCCACCTCGCCTTCGCGGTTGAGAATATTTACGACGCTTGCGCGAAATTGCAGGCGGCCGGCGTGACGATCAATCGCCCGCCGCGCGACGGCCATATGGCTTTCGTGCGCACGCCGGACGCCATTTCGATCGAGTTGCTGCAAAAAGGCGCGCCGCTGCCGCCAAGAGAGCCTTGGTCTTCCGCGCCCAATATCGGCGCCTGGTAAAGCGCGCTCTCGCAGCGCAACGCATAGCCTGCTGCGCCGCAGCTACGAATCCTTCCCATCTTCCGGAACCATCCCCGGCGTGAGGCGTTTTTACTCGAGTCGTGCTGTGTGGTCTCGGCGCGATTCAATCAATTAAGTATTTGTGTCTGCTGGCGATCTCCGTCGTGAAGCTGTCATTGGCTTCGCATAAAGATCGCTGGAAAGCGAAATGCGACGATTGCGGACGCAAAGCGTCTGTCGCGTGCTTCAGAACGGCTTGAAAGCGTCCGGGACGCTTTCGCCAAATTTCATACAGGCGCCGTTCAGCTTCGCCCCTTCAATCTCAAGCGTCGGCTTGAGGGTAAGGGGCCAAAAATAAGAGGAGGCGGTTCCGAAATCGGGACGGGGAAACGGGGAAGAAGAGCGGAGGTTGTCATGCTGATCGCGGATTTGGTCCATTCCTGCTCTAATGACAAGGTCGCACAGGCAGCCTTGGCGTGCATCGGCGGCTGTTTCGCCGAGCGCGTTCGCGCCGTCGCGCACAGGAAAGGCGTCAGCGTCGGCAGATTCGTCGTCGTCGTCGTGCGGGATTTCGCCCGTCGCGCCGACGAAACCGCCCATGAGGCGCTGCGCGCCAAAATCATGGGCGACGACCAGCCTCTGCTCAAAGGATTGCGGGAAGTCCTCGAATCCGCTTTGGAGCGCGAACCGTTCTTCGTCAATAATGAAGACTCCGTTCCCTATCCGCCCTATGCGGTGGGCGCGGCCTGCGATTATTCGCTGCGCTATCATTAAGGGCGGTCGAGAACGCTCCTCCTTAAATGGCGGCGTCGCTCCGGCGATGTCGCCATTGGCGTCATCCTGACTATATAAGCGACGAGACCCGTCTCTTTCAGGCCGCGGATGTCGCATCTTCTCGATCAAGCCCAAATCGCCTCCATTCTCGCCGTTTTCGGCTATTCGGCGATTTTCGTCGTCGTGGCGCTGGAGAGCGCGGGCGTTCCCCTGCCGGGCGAAACCATGCTCGTTGGCGCCGCGATCTACGCCCGGCTCTCGGGCGCGCTTTTCATCGAATATATCGTGCTCGCCGCCGCGGCGGGCGCGATCGTCGGCGACAATGTCGGCTACTGGCTCGGCCGGCAATTCGGCACCAAGCTCCTTGAGCGTTACGGCCATCATGTCGGACTGACGCGGGAGAAATTGCGGCTCGGCCAATATCTTTTTTACAGATGGGGCGGCTGGATCGTCTTCTTCGGCCGTTTCGTGGCGTTATTGCGCATTCTCGCGGCCTCGCTCGCGGGCGCCAATCGCCTGCCGCCCGGGCGCTTCTTCCTTTTCAACGCGACGGGCGGAATCGTCTGGGCGTGCGTCTTCGGCTTTGGCGCCTATTATCTCACCGCCGGCTTCGAGAAGGTCGAAGGGCCGATCGCCGCCGCGCTCGCCGGCGGCGCGTTGATCGGCCTGTTTTTCCTCTGGCGCTATTACAAGCGGCATGAGAGCCGGCTGATGCGGGAGGCGGACGCGCTGCTTAGCCAACAGGCGCCTTATGATGGTTAGTTTTCTACCCCGAACCGGAGTCCACTTCGGCGGAAAAACGCTTTAGCCGAACCGCGCGCCCATGCGCGCGTCGAGAAGCGCGCGGTTGAGATCGCGCGCGAGCGCAGCCTTCTGGTCGGGCCCCAGAAAGGCGCCGATCTCGACGCTTTCGCCGCGCGAGACGAGCGCGACGCGCTCCGTGCCGAACTCCTCATGCACGGTCTGCTCCAGCCGCACCCAGGAGGGGTTGAACCGCCACTCCCGCCGCTGGCCGGTCACGCCGATCTGCGCGAAAACGAGTTCGAGCGGCGTGAGATCGAGCGTTTCATAACTCTGCGCGGCGCGGAAGCTGATGCGGAAAGCGAGATAAAGCGCGAGCGCGTCGAGCCCCATGAAGCCGGCGACGGGCCAGGCGCCCATGACGAAAAAGGGCAGCGCGAAGGCGAGCTGGCCGAGGCAGAAAGCGATGATGAAAAGATAGAAGGCGCGCGGCGACATGGAGCGATGCGGCGACAGCCGCGCCTCGTAGATTTTTCGCTCGAAGGGGTCGGACATCTTTTTAAGGCCAGCGCTTTCGTCCCCTGGGATCAATAGTTATAACGCGCCGATGACGGAAACAAACGCCCAAAATGCGCGGCGCGCGAAGCGCGCGCCCGAGAACCGGCGCCCGTCGGCCGCGGAAGCCAAACGCATCGAGGAGATTTTCGCCCGTCTCGCGCGCGTCAATCCCGAGCCCAAGGGCGAATTGCATTACGTCAATCCCTTCACCCTGCTCGTCGCCGTCGTGCTCTCCGCGCAGGCGACGGACGCGGGCGTGAACAAGGCGACGCCCGCCCTCTTCACGCTCGCCGACACGCCTCAGAAAATGGTCGCGCTCGGCGAAGAGCGCGTGCGCGACCTCATCAAGACGATCGGGCTCTTTCGCGGCAAGGCGAAGAATGTCGTCGCGCTGTCGCGGCTTCTCATCGAGCGCCATGGCGGCGAGATTCCGCAAACGCGCGACGAGCTGACAGCGCTGCCAGGCGTCGGCCGCAAGACGGCGAATGTCGTGCTCAACATCGCCTTTCGCCATCCCACGATTGCAGTGGATACGCATATTTTTCGCGTCTCGAATCGGCTGCCGCTCGCCAAGGGCGCGACGCCCGAAGCGGTTGAGGCGGGATTGGAGCGCGTCGTGCCGGAGAAATATCGCCTCCATGCGCATCACTGGCTCATTCTGCATGGGCGCTATGTGTGCAAGGCGCGCAAGCCCGAATGCCCGCGCTGCGTCATCGCCGATCTCTGCCGGTTCAAAGCAAAGACGATCTAGCCGCCGCGCCCTTCGCGGACCCGATGGCGAGCGCATGGCGCGCCGCACGATCGCTTTGATCCCCGAGAAGGCGATCCGAGACGCGCGAAGCGGGCGCCTCGGAATGGGCTTGCGTCAATTCACCTGGCAGGTCGATTCATATTTCGCGCAAGACCTGGCGTCGCCCGTGTCGCAATTCTGTTTCCAGGTCCGGCAACCCGGCTTTTTCCACGGCTGGCTTTCGAACTCGCCGGATCGTTTGCGTATCGGAACGCAATTATCGGTTTGCGGCACAGGCCGCGTGCCGGGCGGGCAACCATGCATGGAGCCGCCTTCCTCTCCGCGCGCCGGCCGCTGCGGCCGGCTGCTGTCGACGCAGAATTTTTGGGAAATGAAGCAGCTCACCGCGCCGCCCTCCCGACATGTCGACTGGGCGGGCTGGTAATGAACGCTGCTTCTTCCATAATTGGCTTCGAGCCTTCGAACTTCTACGAGCCCTTTGTTATTAGCTTTGAAAAGCGCATCCTCTCGGGAATAGCCGTTGGCCGAGGCCTGCAACACGCCGCAGAAAGCAAAAGCGCTTCCAGATAATGAAACCAGCGAAACCGCCATCGCCGCCGAGATAACCGCAACGCGTGCGAAGTTCATCGCCCCCTCCCCTCTCATGCCCAGCGCAGCCTATGCCGTCAGCAGGGCGAAAGATAGCGAGGGAAAAATCGCCAAGAACGATCTCGCTTTAAGGCAGCTCCTTCCCCAACCGCCCCGCCAGATCCTGAATATATTGCCAGGCGACGCGGCCCGAGCGCGCGCCGCGCGTGATCGACCATTCGAGCGCCTCGGCGCGAATGGCGTCTTCGGGCGCGTCGAGCCCGAAATGCCGCGCATAGCCGAAGACGATGGCGAGATAATCGTCCTGGCTGCAATGGTGAAAGCCGATCCACAGGCCGAAACGGTCGGAGAGCGAGACTTTCTCCTCCACCGCCTCGCCGGGATGGATCGCGCTTGCGCGCTCATTCTCCATCATGTCGCGCGGCAGCAGATGGCGCCGGTTGGAGGTCGCGTAGAAGAGCACATTCGCCGGTCGGCCTTCGACGCCGCCCTCGAGCGCCGATTTTAACGCCTTATAGCTCGTCTCGCCGCCGTCGAAGGAAAGATCGTCGCAAAAGACGATGAAGCGGAACGGCGCCTCGGACAACCGTCCGAGCAGCGCGGGCAGCGCCTCTATATCCTCACGATGGATTTCGACGAGCTTCAGCCCCTCGCCCGCGAGCGCGCCATGGATCGACTTCACCAGCGAAGATTTGCCCATGCCGCGCGCGCCCCAGAGCAGCGCGTTATTCGCCGGCAAGCCCTGCGCAAAACGGCGCGTATTGGCGAAGAGCATGTCGCGCTGGCGATCGATCCCTTCGAGCAGCGAAAGATCAACGCGATTGACGCGGGCGACGGCGTGAAAGGCTTCGCCGGAAGCGCGCCAGACGAACGCCTCGGCTGCGGAAAAGTCCGGCGCTTTTGGCGGCGCCGGCGCGAGCCGCTCTAGGGCCCCGGCGATGCGGGAGAGATATTCGGCGATTTCCTTCTTCGACATGAATGGTCCTTGACGGCCGGCTGATTTGCGTGTCGCGTCGGATTATATCGAAGAGCCAAACCCCTATCGACGCCTCCGCCAGGAAAAGATTTTGACGCCGACAGAAGATTCGCTCCTCGATCGCGCGAAAGTCGTCATCGCGCCCGCCGACCCCGAGCGGGCCGAGAAGGCGCTGGCGCGCGTCATAGAGAAGGACGCCGAAGGCGCGCTCGCCGCATTGCTTGCCGAGCGCCCGGAAGCGCGCGACCTTCTGCTTGGAACACTCGGCTCCTCCTCCTATCTCACCGATCTTTCCGCGCGCGATCCGGCGCGGCTCGCCCATGCGCTCGCTTCCGATCCCGCGAATATCGTCGAACGCCTCATCGAATCGGCGCGCGAGATGGAGGCGCAAGACGAAGCGGAGCTGATGCGCGGGCTCCGCCGCATCAAGCAGGAAGCGGCGCTCGTCATCGCGCTCGCCGATCTTACTAAGGTTTGGGCCACGATGGAGGCCGCCGCGGCGCTGACCCGCATCGCCGACGCGACGCTCTCCGCCGCGATCCGCTTCACCCTGCGCGCGGCGGCGCTGGACGGCAAGATCGAACTCGCCGATCAGCGCGACCCCGAACGCGGCTCGGGCTGGATATTTCTCGGCATGGGCAAGGGCGGCGCCTATGAGCTGAATTATTCCTCCGACATCGATCTCATCGTCTTCTTCGATCGCGCCCGCGCGCGCCTCGCCGATCCTTCGGAGGATGTCGACTTCTTCGTCAAAATGACGAAGCGCATCGTCAAGATCATGAGCGAGCGCACGAGCGACGGCTATGTGTTTCGCGCCGATCTGCGCCTACGGCCCGATCCCGGCGCGACGCCGATCGCGATCCCGCTCGAAGCGGCGTTCTCCTATTACGAAAGCATGGGCCAGAACTGGGAGCGCGCGGCCTTCATCAAGGCGCGGCCGGTCGCCGGCGATCTCTTCGCGGGCGAAGCCTTCCTGAAGGAGCTTTCGCCCTTCATCTGGCGCAAATATTTCGATTTCGCCGCCATCGCCGACGTGCATTCGATCAAGCGGCAGATTCACGCCCATAAGGGCCATGGCAGGATCGCCGTCCTCGGCCACAATATAAAACTCGGGCGCGGCGGCATCCGCGAGATCGAATTCTTCGTGCAGACGCAGCAGCTCATCACCGGCGGACGCGATCCGCGCCTGCGCGGCCGCGCGACGCTCGATATGCTCGATCAGCTCGTCGAAAGCGGCTGGGTCGCGAAAGAAGCGCGCGACGATCTGCGCGAAGCCTATCTCTTCCTGCGCGATGTCGAGCATCGCATCCAGATGGTCGCCGACGAGCAGAAACATACCCTGCCAGAAACCGAGGATGGCGTCGCCATGATCGGCACCATGATGGGCTTTGCGGGCTACGCCGATTTCGCCGAGGCGCTGAGGAGGCGGCTCGAAGTCGTGCAGAGCCACTACGCGAAGCTCTTCGAGAGCGCGCCGCAGCTTACCTCTTCCGCGGGCAATCTCGTTTTCACCGGCGACGACGACGATCCGGGCACGATCGAGACGCTCGCCAATATGGGCTTCAAAAATCCCAAGACCGTCACGGCGACCATTCGCGGCTGGCATTTCGGGCGCTACGCCGCGACGCGCTCGACGATCGCGCGCGAGCGCCTCACCGAACTCACGCCCGCTCTGCTCGAAGCGCTCGCCGCGACGGAGAACGCCGACGCCGCCTTTCTCGCTTTCGATAAGCTCATCGCGAAACTGCCCGCCGGCGTGCAGCCCTTCTCGCTTCTCGTCTCGCAGCCGCGCCTCCTCGATCTTCTCGCGACGATCATGGGGGCCGCGCCGAAACTCGCGCAGACGATCTCGCAGCGCCCGCGCGTGCTCGACGCGCTGATGGAGCCGGCCTTTTTCGAGACCGTTCCGTCGCAGACGGAGCTTGCGCAACGCCTCGCGGCGCAATTTTTAGAAGCCCGCTCCTATGAAGACGCGCTCGATCGCGCCCGCATTTTCGGACAGGAGCAGAAATTTCTCGTCGGGGTGCGCGTGCTGACGGGCTCCGTGTCGGTAGCGGAGGCCGGCCTCGCCTATTCGCGGCTTGCGGACACGATCATCGCCGGCCTCTTTACGCGCGTCTGCGACGAATTCGCCAAGGCGCACGGCCTTATCGAAGGCGGCGCGGCGGCCGTCGTCGCCATGGGCAAGTTGGGCGGCCGCGAGATGACGGCGGCCTCCGACCTCGATCTGATGCTGCTTTATGAGGCCGACCCGCTGGCCGAGTCGCAAGGCGGCGAACGCCCAATCTCGACGCCGCAATATTACGCGCGCCTGACCCAGCGCCTCATCGCCGCGCTTTCGGCGCCGACCGCCGAAGGCCTGCTCTATGAGACGGATTTCCGTTTGCGGCCCTCCGGCAATATGGGCCCGATCGCGGTGAGCCTGAAAAGCTTTTCCGACTATCAGGCGCGTGAAGCCTGGACATGGGAGCATATGGCCCTGACCCGCGCCCGCGTCGTCGCGGGGCCGCCGGATTTTGTGAAAAAGGTGGAGGGGGCGATCCGCACGGCGCTCACGCGCCCGCGCGATCCGCAAAAGCTCAAAGGCGACGTCCTGTCCATGCGCCAGCGGCTCGAAAAGGAGAAGGGCTCGACCAACCCCTGGGAGATGAAACAGGTCGCGGGCGGCCTGATCGACATTGAATTTCTGGCGCAATATCTGATGCTGCTGCATGGCGCGCGCAATGTGGAAATCTTCTCAACGACGACGCCCATAGGGCTGCATCGCCTGAAGGAGGCCGGCTTTCTCGACCAGGGCGCGGCCGAGGCCCTGACGAACGCCTGGGGTCTTTATCAGGGCCTCACCCAATTGCTGCGGCTTGCGATCGACGACGCCTTCCGGCCGGCCGACGCGCCGCGCGGCCTCGCGGAGCTGCTGCTGCGAGTGGGCGACGCCCCCGATCTCTCGAATCTGGAAGCCTTGCTGAAAGACACGCAGAAGAAGACGCGCGAGATTTTCTTGAAAACAGTGGGAGAAGTCGCGGGCCGCTAGATTTCGGCCTGACGGGAGTTGTCAGAGAGGCCGGCTCGGGCATAGATACGCCCGATTCGTCGCGCAGGAGCTAGCCCCTTACCGGCCGCGACGGCCCGTTTCGTGGAGCACAACATGTCTCATGCCCGCAACTATGCGCGTTTTTCCGCCTGCGTCGCCCTCGTTGCGGCGAGCTTCGCAATCGGCGGAACAGGCGCACAGGCGAAGACGCTCGCCAAGGTGAACGGCGTCGAGATCACCGACGAAGACGTGAAAATTGCGCTCGACGATCTCGGGCCCGGCATTCCGCGCCAGCTCGAAGGCAAGGCGCGCGAGAGCTATGTGCTCGATTTCCTCATCGACGAGCAGCTCGTCGTGCAGAAGGCGCAGGCCGACAAGCTCTCGGAGAGCCCGGAGTTCGTCAAGAAGCTCGCCTATCTGCGCGACAAGGCGCTGATGGAGACGCTGCTCGGCGACGTGGCGCGCAAGGCGGCGACGGAGGCCTCGATCAAGGCGACCTATGACGAGGCGGCCAAGAATCAAAAGCCCGAGACGGAATATCACGCCCATCACATTCTGGTGCCGACCGAGGAAGAGGCGAAGGCGGCCTTGAAGCGCGTCAAGGGCGGCGAGGATTTCGCGAAGGTCGCGACCGAACTCTCCAAGGACCCCGGCGCCAAGGGCGGCGATCTCGGCTGGTTCACCACGGACCGCATGGTGCCGGAATTCGGCGAGGCGGCGGCCAAACTCCAGCCCGGCCAGATCTCCGATCCGGTGAAGACGCAATTCGGCTGGCACGTCATCAAGCTCGACGAGAAGCGCCCCAAGGTGTTTCCGCCGCTCGACCAGGTGAAGGATCAGGTCGCGCGCTATGTCGTGCAGAAGGCGCAGAGCGAACTCGTCATGCAGCTGCGCGAAGGCGCCAAGATCGAGCGCGCCGACCAGCCCGCCGAGACGCAGCAGCCGGCTCCAGCGCCAAAGCCGGCGGAAGGCAAGAAGAAGTAAGCGAAGCCGCCCGCACGCGGGCAAGCGTCACAGCCTGTTCGTGAATCATCGGTTCGCGAACAGGCTTTTTTATTGGCGCATTTCCTGCGCCGAACCGGCGCGCGCTCCTAAAATTGGAATCAGTTCTCATAGAATGCGTTGGTCACATCGTCGATCGCCGCAAAAATGCTTGCGTTGGCTTTGCCGACCGCGAAATCCGTTCCAAAACGCTTCGCGCCGAGCCGTTTGAAATAGCCTAAAAATCCCGACGTGGCGTCTTTCAGGTCGTTGTCCACGAGCGCGCCGACGACCGTTTCCGCCCGCCGCTGGATCGCCGCCTGCAAGGCGCTGCGAACGTCCGGCTGATGGAAAACCTGCGGCTTTGGCAGGTCCGCCGCCTCGATTTTGATTTCTTCGCTCAGAGGCTCAATGAGAGGAATAATGGGCAAACCATATTCCTCGCCATTCTTCGTCGCATATGTCTTTAGCGCTCCGGTCTTAATGTCGCGCACAAGCCATTTGTCCCGCCGCTCCTGAGGGAATTCATTGAAGAGAGGATTGCTGACGGGCAAGGCGAAATTCGCGCGAAAGAAAGCCTGCGCGTTGCGCCGTCCGAGCAGATAATCATGCCGGCGGAAGGATTGGTGCAGGAAACCGCCGAAGCCCCCGAGCACCCCGCAAGCAATGGGATAGAGCTTGGAATCGGGATGCGCGTTTGGCTCCCTTTCGGGCGCGATCATATAGCGGGAATACACATCCTCGTTCTGGACGAGCTCCAATTCGGCCGGCTTGAAGCGCGCCTGGTCGACAAGCGTCGAAAGCAGGCGCGGCACGACGTCGACCAGCTTCTCGCCGCGGCTCTCGAGCGTCGTCTTCTGATAATTCGGAAAGGGCGAGATGAGGATGACGGATTTGCTCGCCTTGTCGCCCGCGCGCTCGTTTTTTCCGCCGGCGCCAGCGAGATAGCGTCTTGCGAGCTCCAACGGCTCATTGTCGATCGTGCCGCCGTCGACGGAGACGAAAGCGTAAGGTTTGACAGTCCCCACCCAATCGTCCGGATCGACGGTCGTGAAGCCGCCGTCGGTCTCGAATCCGACGCGGTCGCTGTGCCAATAGTCGGTCGGCGGACGCTCGATATAGCGCGGCGCAAGGCCCATCGGAAAAGCTCCCGTGGCCTTGGCGCCGGTTCGAAACAGATCCCATCCGTCGCCGACGGTGTTTTGAATATCGAGAGACAGCGCGCCGTCGATGGAACGAGGCTCGACGCCAATATTGAAGTCGAGATAGTCGCCATGGTTAAGCATGCCGTAGCGACGGGGATCGTTCGTGCCGAAGAGCTGGAAGGAATAGGGCACGCCGCGCAGATTGGTCAGCGTAAACATGACTCTTAGGGACCGCTCGTCGCCGCGTCCCACCCAGTTCGGCTGCCGCAATTCTCCCGACAGATTGAAGGCGTTCGCGACAATTTCATCGATCACGTCGCAGCAAAGCGCCGATTTCACGCCAGCGGACGCTTTGACGCCGTCGAGGTCCGTCGTTTCGAGCAAGCGCATGATGTCTATGTCTCGCACCCAGCTCGAATAGAGGCGATTGCGCGTATCGGGCGGAATGGGCTTGCCCGGCCAGACATGTTCGAGTCGACGAAATGTGTGCAGCGCGGCGATGGCGGCCGTCATGCCGCCTGCCGACGCCCCGGCCATGATGGGAATGCGGACATTATGGGTGGGTCCGTCCCAACCGGCTTGGCCCTTCGCTTCCTCATAAGCGTCGAGCGCCTCGATCAGGAAGTCCATCACGCCGGCCGTATAGGCGCCCGCCGAGATCGCGCCGGATAGGACAAGCCCAATTTCGTAAGTCGGCCTCATAATTCTCAGTCCTCAAATCAATTCGTCAATGGGCGCGTTTTTTCCAATACAGTCCTGGGATATGACAAACATACGAAAACCCGCGCGCGGCGTAAGTTTGCGCTGAAAATCCCTTTCCCTTATGAGCCGCCTTGACGCGGGTGGCCCGCCCCGTCAAACCGCGCCGCTCCTCCATTCTAAAGGTCAGCTCAATGGCACACGACGCCCCGCTCTCGCCGCTTGCGCCCACAACCACGCCGGACATCCCGCCGTTAGAGGGCGTGCGCTTCGCCGCCGGCGCCGCGGGCGTGCGCTACCCCGGGCGCACTGATGTGATGCTCGCCCTGCTCGACGAGGGAACAAGCGTCGCCGGCGTCTTTACCAGATCGAAATGCCCCTCGGCGCCTGTCGACTGGTGCCGCGCCCGGCTTAAGGGCGGCAAGGCGCGCGCACTCGTCGTCAATTCGGGCAACGCCAACGCCTTCACCGGCAAGACCGGCGTCGAGGCCGTGAAGTTTTCCGCCAAACTCGCCGCCGCCGCAACCGGCGCGCCCGAGAACCGGATCTTTCTCGCCTCGACCGGCGTCATCGGCGAGCCGCTCGACGCCAGCAAATTCGACGGCGTGCTGGAGACGCTTGCGCAGGAAGCCCGCGCCGACGCCTGGCTCGACGCGGCGCGCGCCATTATGACGACCGACACTTTCCCCAAGCTCGCGACCCGCAAGGCGACGATCGACGGCGTCGACGTCACGATCAGCGGCTTCGCCAAGGGCGCCGGCATGATCGCGCCGAATATGGCGACGATGCTCGCCTTCGCCTTCACCGACGCCGCCATCGGCGCCGAGGCCTTGCAGAAGCTGCTGTCGAAATCCGTGCGGGGGAGCTTCAACGCCATCACCGTCGACAGCGACACGTCCACTTCGGATACGCTGCTGCTCTTTGCGACAGGCGCGGCGAAGAAACGCGGCGCGCCGAAGATCGACAATGCGAGCGACAGGCGGCTCGCGGATTTCAGAAAGGCCCTCGACTCGCTGCTGCTCGATCTCGCGCATCAGGTCGTCAAGGACGGCGAAGGCGCGCGCAAATTCGTGGAGGTGACGGTGACCGGCGCCGAAAGCGCCAAGGCGGCGAAGCGCGTCGCCCTCTCCATCGCCAATTCCCCGCTCGTCAAGACCGCCATCGCCGGCGAGGACGCCAATTGGGGCCGCATCGTCATGGCCGTCGGCAAGGCGGGCGAAAAGGCGGATCGCGATCGTCTCTCGATCTGGTTCGGCGGCGTCCGCGTCGCCCATAAGGGCCTGCGCGATCCTTCTTACGACGAGACCCAGGTCTCGCAAATCATGAAGCGCGACGAGATCGTCATCAATGTCGATCTCGCGCTCGGCAAGGGCGTCGCGACGGTTTGGACCTGCGACCTCACCAAGGAATATGTCGCGATCAACGGCGACTATCGGAGCTGACGCGGCGCATGATGCTTCCCAATGCCGTGCGCGCGGCGATCTTCGACATGGACGGCACGCTGCTCGACTCCGAACGGTTCTATCTGCGCGCGATCCGCGAGGCCTGTCTCGCCGTGGGGCTCGAGGCGCCCGAAGCTTTCTTCTTTCAAATGCTCGGGCGGCCCTGGCCGGATTGCTATAGGATGCTTGGCGCGAGATTTGGCGCGGGCTTCGAACGCAGCCGCTTCGACCCGCTGTTCGACCAGGGCTTTGCGCAACTGACGCGCGGCGGAATTCCGTTAAAGCCCGGCGTTCGCGAATTGCTCGAACATCTCGCCTCGCTCGAAACGCCGATGGCCGTCGCCACCTCGACGGGCGGCGCGCTCGCGAAACGGCATCTCGAACACGCCGGCATCCTGGATTTTTTCGCCGCGCGCGTCAGCGCGGATATGGTGGCGGAGCCCAAGCCCGCGCCCGAGACCTTTCGCAAAGCCTCCGAGGCGCTGGGCGTCGCATCTCACTATTGTCTCGCGCTTGAAGACTCGCCCGCGGGCGTCCGCTCCGCCGCGGCCTCCGGCGCGATGACGATCATGGTCCCGGATATGGTTCCGGCGACAGTGGCGGAACAGTCGGTTTGCGTCGCGGTCGTCAAGACCATGTTTGACGTGCTAGACTGTCTGCGCGCCGGCGAAAACGCGACGCCGTCGCTTGTGGAGCGTTGACCATGCGTCGCCTTGCCCTGCTCATGATCGTCGCGCCGCTCGCGGCGCTCTCCGCCTGCAACGCCGCGCGCGGGCCCGCTCCCAGCGTGGGTTTCGAGCCGGCGCAGGCGAATTACATAAGGGCGCCCGGCAAGGGCGTCATCGCCGGACAGGCTTTCCTGCGCGACAGATCCGGCCGATCCAATGTGCGCTACGCCGCGGGAGAAACCGTGCGTCTTATCCCGGCGACGACCTACGCCCAGGCGCGCATCAAGCATTTCTACGGCTCGGTCAAATTCGTGCCGGCGGCGTCGATCCCGAAGGTCGAAGCCGACGCGCAATATGCCGCGCTGACCCGCACGACGAAAACGGAAGCCGATGGGCGATTCACTTTCCAGAATGTCGCGCCCGGCCGCTACTATCTCACAACGCAGCTCGTCTGGACGCCGAAGGATGCCTCCGTCCCCGAAGGCGGCGCCATATATGAGGAAGTGACCCTCACCGGCAATGAGAGCGGCCCCTTGAGCGTCATTCTTTCCGGTGACTGAGCTCGCCCCATGAGTCTCCTGCTGGTCGTCGCCGCGGCGCTGATCGACGCCGACAATCGCGTGCTGATCGCGCAGCGCCCCGAAGGCAAGCAGCTTGCGGGCCTGTGGGAGTTTCCTGGCGGCAAGCTCCATGAAGGCGAGCGCCCGGAGGAGGCGCTCGTGCGCGAACTCGAGGAGGAGCTTGGCGTCAAGGTCTGCGCGCCCTGTCTCGCGCCCTTGACCTTCGCCAGCCACGCCTATGACGACTTCCATTTGCTGATGCCGCTTTACGTCTGCCGTAAATGGGAAGGAATCGTGCGGCCCGCGGAGGGACAGGCGGTGAAATGGGCGCGCGCCCGCGACTTGCGCAACTATCCCATGCCGCCCGCCGACGCGCCGCTGATCGGCCCGCTCATCGATCTGCTCGGCTGAACGCCGGTTTGGCAATGTCTCAGTTTGAATTTCCGCTACGGGTGGTTTGCGGTGGGGCAGCTTTTGGACCAGTTTAGCGAAAAATTAGCTGCGGCAGGCAAATCCATGGAAGTCGTCATCAGGCTCAGAAGCTCCCATCTTGAGAATGAGCGCCCCATCTGGATTCGCGAGCCCCGGAATATCGCAAATGCAAGCAATCTCGTGGTGTTTCTCGATGGAGAACTTTATCGGGACCATGTCGATGTGTCGACGGTGATCGAGGACCTTCAAGGCGAGATCGCCGACGCATGGTTCGTTTTCGTATCGGCGGGTAGTCCGGAAGCTCGTCGCCTCGAATGCCCCTGCTATCCGCCTTTCTCTCGATTCATCGCCGAAGAGTTGCTCCCTTACCTCGAAAATACGCATATCGACTTCAATCAAGTCCGACGAAGAACGCTCGCTGGCCTCAGCTACACAGGTTTGGCTGCGGCCTCTGTCGCCAAAGACTTTCCCGCAGCGTTTCAGCGAGTCATCAGCCAATCGGGTTCATTCTGGTGGAATGACTGCTGGCTGGTCGAAGAATTCAGGCGATTGAATTCGCGAATTCCGGTTGAATTTTACCTGGACGTTGGGAGCCGTGAGATTTACGAGAACGTCGACCATGGATATGTCCTTCAGGTCGTGTCCCAGATTGAAGGCGTCCGGCGCTTTAGGGACGTATTAGCCAATTTAGGTCATTCGGTAATGTACCAAGAATTTGAAGGAGATCATGACTACAAATGTTGGAACAAAACATTGTCGGATGCGCTTAGATGGTGCCTGCCGCCCGAACCAAAGGCCATAAATTCAAACTGAGACACCGCCGCCGGTTTCAGCCGCGTGACGCCGAACCCGTTTTACGCCATGATGGTGCGTTTTCGCATTAAGGATTGTCGACCATGACCATTGAGGCGGAGGTCGGCGCGCCCGACCTCAACGGACTCGATCATCGCGCCCGCTACGCCGCCGGCAAGGCCTTGCGCGACGCCGTCAAGCGCGAGGCTCTGGCGGATTTCGCGCCGGCGCCGGAACGCGACGCATTGGCGATCATCGCCGCGACCGAGCGCGACCGCGTTCAGTCGCTTCTGCCGCTGCGCCGCGAATCCATGGCGGTCTCGCCCCACGCCTTTCTGCGCGGCGCCGCCGACGTCATGGCGTCCGACCTTTCGACGCAGCTCGCGCCGGGCGTTCGCGCGCAGGCCGGCGGCGACTGTCATCTGATGAATTTCGGCGCTTTCATCTCACCGGAAGGCCAGGCGCTCTTCGACGTCAACGATTTCGACGAGACGCTGCCCAATGTCGACGTGACATTCGATCTGCGCCGCCTCGCGACAAGCGTTGTCATCGCGGCGCTCGGCGCCGGCGAGACGAAGCCCGCCGCAAGGCGCATCGCGCGCGCCACGATGAAGACCTACCGCCGGACGGTCGCCGCGCTCGCTCGGCTCTCTCCGCTCGAAGCCTGGAACATGCGCGTGCCGCTCGCCGATGTCGCCGACAGCCTTCGCAATCGCGTGCTTCATGCCGCGGTCCACCGCGCCATATCGAAGGATCGGGACGCCGACTACGCCGATAATTTTCCAAAGATCGAGCAGGACGAAAACGGCGCCTGGCGCATAAAGGACAAGCCGCCGCGGCTTTTTCACATCGATGGGGAGATCGACATGCAGGTCGATCGTGACGCGCTGATCGCCGCGGCGCTCGCGACCCTGCCCGCGCAGGTCGCCGCGCTGTTGCGCCGCTACGACTTGGACGACATCGCCTTCAAGGCCGTCGGCGTCGGCAGCGTCGGAACGCGTTGCGTGATCGCCTTGCTGATGACGCCGGACGAGGAGCCGCTCTTCCTTCAGGTCAAGGAGGCCGGCCGCTCCGTGCTGGAGCGCTTTGGCGTCGGCGCATGGTCCGGCGCGCAGGGCGAGCGCGTCGTCACGGGCCAGCGCATGATGCAGGCGGCGTCGGATATTTTTCTCGGCTTCATGCGCGACCCCGGCTCGGGGCGCGAATTCTATATGCGTCATCTCAAGACGCGCCGGCTCGGCTCGCTCACCGAACTCATGCAGCAGCACGCCCTGCTCGACTATGCGAAGCTTTGCGGATGCGTTCTGGCGCGCGCGCACGCCCGCTCGACGGACGCCGCCGCGCTCGCCGGCTATATGGGAAAAAGCGCGGCCTTCGACGACGCGCTCGCCTCCTTCGCCATGCTTTATGCGCGGCAGAACGCCAAGGACTATGAGGCGTTTCTCGCGCAGGCCGCGTTAGGCGCCTAGAGCGAGATCTAAGCCAACTCTTCCCTGACCGTCGCATAGCTTGCGGGAATGGAGAGCGTCCAGATAAGCCCTTCGGGCGGAAAATGCAGCGTCGCGGTTCCGTCGAGCGCCTGCGCGACGAGACGCTTCACGACCTTATGGCCAAAGCCCTCGCGCGGCGGCGCCGTCACGGCGGGGCCGCCGCTCTCGCGCCATTCTATGTTGAGCCTTCCGTCATCGAAGCGCCAGGTTAGCGACACGGCGCCCTCCGGCCGCGAAAGGCCGCCGAAGCTGAGCGCATTGGTCGCGAGTTCGTGCAGCGCGAGGCCGATGTTCTGCGCGGCCTCCGGCTTCAGCATGATCCTTGGTCCCTCGATCGTCGCACGCGTCGCCAGTTCGCCTTCCTTCATATCCAGGCAATAGGCCATTTGCGCGCGCACCAGATCGCACATGGAGGCGCCGCGCCAGTCCTGGGAGACGAGCAGGTCGTGCGCCATGGAGAGCGCCTGCAGACGCGCGCCGAATTTGCGCTGGAAATCCTCGACCGAGGGAGAGCCCGCCGCCGTCTGCCGCGCCATGGCCTGCACGACGGCGAGCAGATTCTTGGAGCGATGCACCAGCTCGCGCAGCAGGACGCGCACATGCTGCTCGCGTTGCTTGCGCTCGGTGATGTCGCGCGCCGTGCCGAGAATGCGCACCGCGCGTCCGTTCTCGAAGAAGGTGCGGCCGCGCACCGAAACCCATCGCTCGATCCGGTCCGTCTGTCCGATCACCCGATATTCGATCTCGTAATCGCCCTCATGCGTGGGATCGAGCGCGACATTGACGGCTTCCTTGGTGCGCTTGCGGTCCTGCGGATGCAGGGCGTTGCGAAAAATCTCGAAGCTCGCCTCCGCATCGTCCGGGAGCCCCCACAAGCGGCGCACGCGGGGGTCGATATGCACTTCGCCGGTGATGAGGTTCCAGTCCCAGATGCCCGTGCGGGCCGCGTCGAGCGCGAGCTGCATGCGCTCCAGCGCATAGGCCTGCTCGTTCGTCGTATCGCAGCACAACGGCGCCGAAGGCGCGTCGAGGGGTTCTGGGCGTATGTCCGTATCGGTCACGCATCACCTGCAAAGCGGGATCGCGACAGCATAGCGCCAGAAGCGCCGTCGCGCGAGAGGCTAGATCGTGTGCAGGAAACGATCGCTTATGAACAATGATTTAGCTTGTCGGATCGAGGCCTATTCTTGAGCCGAACGGGCGACCGCTTCAACAAAAAATCAGATATCGACAAGCTCCGCCGCGAAGGCGGCCCGTTCCTGGATGAAGGCGAAGCGCGCCTCGGGCCTATTGCCCATCAGCCGCTCGACGCAATCGGCGGTTTCTTCGCGCTCTTCCGGCTCGATGACGACCTTGAGCAGCATGCGCCTTCCCGGGTCCATCGTGGTTTCCTTGAGCTGAGCCGCGCTCATCTCGCCAAGGCCCTTGAAGCGGCTCGTCTCGATCTTGCCCTTGCCGGTCAATTCCGTGCGGATCAATTCGTCGCGATGTTCGTTGTCGCGCGCATAAACGGTCTTCGCGCCTTGCGTCAGCTTATAGAGCGGCGGCTGCGCCAGATAGAGATGCCCCTTCTCGATGAGGCGCGGCATCTGCCGGTAGAAAAAGGTGATGAGCAACGACGCGATATGCGCGCCGTCAACGTCGGCGTCCGTCATCACGATCACTTTTTCATAACGCAGATCCTCGTCGCGGTAATGCGCGCCGAGGCCGCAGCCGAGCGCCTGCGCCAAATCGGCGAGCTGCTGATTGGCGAGGAGCTTGTCCTTCGTCGCCGACGCCACGTTGAGAATCTTGCCGCGCAACGGCAAAATCGCCTGGGTGACGCGATTGCGCCCCTCCTTCGCCGAGCCGCCCGCGGAATCGCCCTCGACGATAAAAAGCTCGGAGCCTTGCGCCGAATTATTCGTGCAGTCGACGAGCTTGCCGGGCAGACGGAGCTTGCGCGTCGCGGTCTTGCGGGCGATGTCCTTTTCGGCGCGGCGGCGCAGGCGCTCTTCGGCGCGCTCCACCGCAAAATCCAGCAGCTTATTGGCCTGCGACGGCGCGCCCGCCAGCCAATGGTCGAAAGCGTCGCGCACGACGCTTTCGACGATGCGCGACGCCTCGGCGCTCATCAGCCGGCTCTTGTTCTGGCCTTGAAACTCCGGCTCGCGAATGAAGACGGAGATCATCGCCGCCGATTGTCCCATGAGATCGTCGGCGGTGATTTCCTTGGCGCGCTTGCTCTGCCCGACGCGATCGGCGTGATCCTTGAGCGCTTTCAGCAGCGCGAGGCGAAAGCCCGCTTCATGCGTGCCGCCGTCGGGCGTCGGAATGGTGTTGCAATAGGAATGGACGAAGCCGTCGTCTTCCGCGAGCCAGGACACCGCCCATTCGAGCGAGCCATGTCCGCCCTCGCGCGTCGCCTTGCCGACGAAAGGCTGATCCGCGACCAGCTCCTTGCCGTGGATTTCGCGGGCGAGATAGTCCTTGAGGCCGCCGGGAAAACGCAGCACCGCCTCAGGCGGCGTATCCGCGCCGGGTTCGATCAGCGACGGGTCGCAACGCCAGCGGATCTCGACGCCGCCGAAGAGATAGGCCTTGGAGCGCGCCATGCGGAAGAGGCGCGCCGGCTTCCAATGCGCGCCGGCGCCGAAAATCTGCGCGTCGGGCTTGAAGCGCACTTTCGTGCCGCGCCGATTGTTCACGCGGCCGAGCGTCTTCAGCTTGCCGAGCGGCAGGCCGCGGGAAAATTCCTGGCCATAAAGCTGGCCGGCGATCGCCACTTCGACGTCGAGCTTTTCGGAAAGCGCATTGACGACCGAGACGCCGACGCCATGCAGCCCGCCGGAAGTCTGATAGGCGCCCGAATCGAATTTGCCGCCGGCGTGGAGGGTGGTCATCACTACTTCGAGCGCCGATTTTTTCGGAAATTTCGGATGCGGCTCGACCGGAATGCCGCGGCCGTTGTCGGTCACGGTCAGCCAGCCGGCGGCCTCCAGCGTCACCTCGATGAAAGTGGCGTGGCCGGCGACCGCCTCGTCCATGGCGTTGTCCAGCACCTCGGCGAAGAGGTGATGCATCGCAGCCTCGTCCGTGCCGCCAATATACATGCCGGGGCGCCGGCGCACGGGCTCCAGCCCCTCCAGAACCTCGATGGAGGCGGCGGTATATTCGGCGGGGCCGCGCTTGGCGGCGGGTTTTGCCGCGGGCGCCTTGCGCGGCGCGCCGCTGAAGAGATCGGGTTTTACAGCCATGGGGCGATATTAGCGCGATTCGGGGAGCGGCGGCGCGGATAAGGCTTGGCCAGTGGTTTTCGCGCCGAAGCCCCTTTACAATGGACAATCGAGCGGCGCCAGCGCCTTGAACGCCGAGGGGATGACGCTCGGAGGCCTTTAAAATGATCATGATCGTCATCGCGCTCCTGAGCGTGCTGCTGCCCCTCATTCATCTCGCGCTGAGCAAGGTCCCCCGGACTCGCGCCCGAATCGTCCGGCTGCTGCTGCTCTACGCGCTTGTGCTGGATGTGGGCGTTATCGGCTTCTTCTTCGGCTTCATTCCCCATATTTTCTTCGCCGACGCGACGGCGAAGAGCATCGGCTGGCCGCCGGGGAGCCCCTTCCAGTTCGAGGTCGGCTTTCACGACGGCGCCTGGGGGATTCTCGGCTTCCTCTGCATCTGGATCGGCGGCGCATTCTGGCTCGCCACCGGGCTTGGATGGTCGTTCTTCCTGCTCGGCGCCACCTATGGCCATGTCGTGCAGACGCTCAAAGCGGGCGACTATGCGCCTTACAACTTTTTGACGATTTTTTCAGACGGCTTCATCGCCTTCTGGCTGCTCCTGCTGCTCTATCTCAAGCATCGCTGGGATGGGGGAGAGAAGGAATATCAGTGAGGCCGGAACCAATCGTCCGCCGTCGCGACGGATCGGCGTCTGAGGTTGAAGATGGAAACGAAAGTCGACGAAATCGCCGAAGGCGTCTACCGCTTTTCGACCTTTGCGCCGCAGATCGCGCCGCCGGCGGGCTTCACCTTCAACCAGTTCCTCATCGATGCGGACGAGCCGCTGCTGTTTCATTGCGGGCCGCGGGCGCTGTTTCCGCTCGTATCGAAGGCTTTGGGCGCGATCATGCCGGTCGAACGGCTGCGCTGGATTTCCTTCGGCCATGTCGAAGCCGATGAATGCGGGTCGATGAATCTCTGGCTCGCCGCTGCGCCGGCGGCGCAAGTGGTTCATGGCCAGACGGCCTGCATGGTGTCGCTCGACGATCTCGCCGACCGGGCGCCGCGCGCCCTTGCCGACGGCGAGGTCCTGGATATCGGCGGAAAGCGCATACGCTACATCGATACGCCGCATGTGCCGCATGCGTGGGAATCGGGATTGATCTTTGAGGAGACGACCCGCACGCTATTTTGCGGCGATCTTTTCACGCAAATCGGTCAGGGGCCGGCGATCGTCAGGGAGAGCGTGCTCGAGGCCGCAATCGCGGCGGAGAACGCCTTCCAGGCGACCGCGCTGACGCCGATGACGGGCCCGACGATTCGCATGCTGGGGGCGCTCGAGCCCCGTCGCCTCGCTCTGATGCATGGCTCAAGCTACGAGGGCGACGGCGCCGCCCTGCTTTCGCAGCTCGCGGATTATTATGAAGCGTCGCTCGCGGCGAAAAGCCAAGCGGCTCAGGGAACTAACGCGATTCCCAAGTTTTGACGATGTTCTCCGATGGTTAAGCACAGCGCATCGAACGATATCCTTCGATCGGCGTCGCAGTCCTCGTGCTTCGAGACGCCTGCTACGCAGGCTCCTCAGCATGAGGACTGCTTATGGTCGCCGTATAGGATGAAGCGCGAAACTGAGGCCCCTCACCCTGAGGAGGCTCCGCAGGAGCCGTCTCGAAGGGCGAGGGGACGATGGCGTTGGCGCCGCCAGCCAAATTGCAGCATCTGGCTGCGAGACATTTAGTCGCGCATCGACGCCGAGTCGATCCTGCGGTAAGAAGCTTAGGCGAAATTTCAGGGAAAAATATGCGAGGCGTCGTCGCCCTTCTTACCGCCTATCTCGTCGGCGTCTTCGCGCTCGCCGCGCCGGCGCAGGCCGATAAGCTTCGCGTCGCGTTGCAGAAGACCGGCACGCTCGGCTGGGAGCTCGCCGTCGTCAAAGCCTATGGCCTCGACAAGGAGGCGAAGCTCGACATCGACGCCGTCGAACTCGCCTCGACCGACGCCGGCAAGATCGCCATTCAGGGCGGCGGCGCCGACATCATCGTCTCCGACTGGCTCTGGGTCGCGCGCGAACGGGCGCAGGGCGCGAAGCTCACGCTCTATCCCTATTCCACCGGCATTGGCGCGGTGATGACGAAAAATTCCGCGATCAAAAGCGTCAACGACCTTGCCGGCAAGAAGCTCGGCGTCGCCGGCGGTCCGCTCGACAAAAGCTGGCTGCTGCTCAAGGCCTATGCGCTCCAAAACGGCGTCGATCTCGAAAAAAGCGCGACCGTGCTTTACGGCGCGCCGCCGCTCATCGCCGAAAAGGCGCTTCAGGGCGAACTCGACGCGGCGCTTGAGTTCTGGAATTTCGCCGCCGATCTCGAAGCGAAAGGTTTCGCGCGCGCAATTGAGCTTGCGCAGGTCGAGAAGGCCCTCGGCGCCAAGGGCGACGCAATCGTCACCGGCTATGTGTTCGACGAAGGCTTCGCGGCGAAGAAAAAGGATGCGCTCGCGCGTTTCTTCGCCATGACGAAAAAGGCCAAGGAGCTGATCGCCACATCCGACGAGGCCTGGGCCGCCGCCGCGAAGCGCATCGGCGCAGGGGATGCGAAAACGCTCGATGTCTATCGCAAACGTTATGTCGCCGGCGCCCCCAAGCGCAGCGTCGCGGAGGAAGAAGAAGACGCAAGCGCGCTCTATCAGACGCTCGCGAAGATCGGCGGCGAAAAGCTCGTCGGACCCGGCAAGGCGCTCGATCCCGGTACCTTCTACAAGGGCGCCGAGGACAAGGCGCATTGATCCGCCTTCTCTCTCTCGCGGCGCTGCTTCTTCTCTGGCAGATCGGCGCCTATTTCTCCGATCCGCGCCGCCTGCCGGGACCGCTCCTCGTCTTCGAAGCGATTTACGAAGAAGCGATCTCCGGCGCGCTCTTCTTCAATCTCGCGATCACGCTTGCGCGCGTCGCCGCCGCTTTCGCGCTCGCCATGAGTCTTGGCGCGGCGATCGGCTATCTCATGGGGCGCAACAGGCTCGCCGACCGCTTGCTCGACCCCTGGCTTATCGCGCTGCTCAATCTGCCGGCGCTCGTCGTCATCGTGCTTGCCTATGTCTGGGCCGGCCTCACGGAAGTCGCGGCGATCGGCGCCGTCGCGCTTAACAAGCTGCCGAACGCCGTCGTCGTCGTGCGCGAAGGCGCTCGCGCGCTCGATCCGCAGCTTGAGGACATGGCGCAGGTCTTCCGCTTCTCGCGCGCCGCGCGGCTCAAGCATCTCGTCCTGCCGCAGCTCGCGCCCTATCTCGCGGCGGCGACGCGCTCGGGACTTTCGCTCGTATGGAAGATCGTGCTCATTGTCGAACTGCTCGGCCGCTCCAACGGCGTCGGCTTCGAGATCAACATGGCCTTTCAGCTCTTCGACATGAAGCTCTTGCTCGCCTACGCCCTTCCCTTTATCGCGCTGATGCTTTGCGTCGAAAACTTCCTGGTGCAGCCCATTGAACGACACGTTTCGCGCTGGCGGCGCGGCGTCGCTCGACCTCGCGATCGCGGCTAAGGATTATCATGCTGGCGACGCGCCCCCGGCGCGCGCGCTCGAAGATTTGCGGCTGACGCTGCCGGCGGGACAGGCAGGCGCTCTCGTCGGTCCTTCGGGCTGCGGCAAGACGACTCTGCTGCGCCTCATCGCCGGCCTCGACAAGGATTTTGTTGGAACGATCGCGCTCCCTGAACATGGGCGCCTTGGCATGGTCTTTCAGGAGCCGCGGCTTTTGCCCTGGCGCAGCGTCCACGACAATATCGCGATCGCCGCGCCGCAGGCGCGCGAGGAAGAGATCGCCGGGCTCGTCGAGCAATTGTCGCTGGCGGAACATGCGGCGCATTTCCCGCAGGAATTGTCCCTTGGGATCGCGCGCCGCGTCGCGCTCGCCCGCGCGCTCGCGATAAAGCCGGATCTACTGCTTCTTGACGAGCCGCTGGTCTCACTCGACGCCGCGCTTGCGCGGGACTTGCGCGAAATGATCGCGCGTCTCATCGATGAGCGGCGCATCACCACGCTGATCGTGACGCATGATCTTCGCGAAGCGATCGCGCTCGCGGACAGGATTTTCCTGCTGTCGCCGCGCCCGGCCCATGTCGTCGCGACGCTCGACGTGGCGACGCCGCGCCGCCTGATGACGAAAGAGACGGCGGAGCGGCTCGAGGCGCAAGCGCATGCGGCGCTGGAAGCCGGCCGTCGTTAGGGACGGCGAGTCACCAGGGAATGTCGGCGCCCCTATAATCGAGATAGCGGCCGGTATCGGCGAGCTTCAGCGTCTCGGTCGTCTCGATCACGCCGGCGACGCTGTCGGCCACGTCGAGCGGCGCGTCGGGGCCGCCCATGTCGGTGCGCACCCAGCCCGGACTCATGGCGACGACGATGACGTTTTCCTTCTTGAGGTCGGCGGCGAGACATCGCGCGATTTTGTTCAAGCCCACTTTCGAGACGCGATAGGCGACGTTGAACGTTCCCTCGATCGCCATTGAGCCCAAAATGCTCGTCATCATTACGATGCGCGGCGCGCGCCCGCGCCTGACGAGCGGCAGAAAGGCCTGAACGACGCGCAGCGGCCCGAGCGTGTTGGTCGAGAGAAGGTCGAGCGCGCCGTCGAAATCCATGTCGAGCGAGGATTGCCGTTTTGGCCCATAGGCGGCGGCGTTGGCGATGAGCCTGTCGATCGGATCGGAGATTTGGTTCGCCGCGGCGCGAATGGCGGCCTCATCGCGCGTGTCAAATTGCAGCGTTGCGGCGCGCGGCGCCGCCGCTTCGAGCGCCGCCAGGCCCTTGGCGTCGCGCACGCTTGCGGTGACGCGCTCGCCGCGCGCCGTGAGCTGGCGCGCGGCCTCCAATCCGATGCCGCGGCTTGCGCCGACGACCAGCCAATGGGCCATATCCGCTCTCCGCCCGACGCTTCCCCAGCATTCAATATAACGTCGGCGCGCCGGCGAACAGGGCTAGCGGGACGTTCGGCGGCGGCGCGCCTTATCCGAAGGGATATGGAGGATCGTCGTAAATTCCCCTACGATCCTTATCGTCCTGAGGCAGCTGCGGCGACAAAATCCGATCGTCGGAGGATTCCAAACGCGATGACGCGATTCGAAGCGACCTATTTCGACGGTTTCGCCAATGAGGCGCGCCGCGTCGCATTGCGCTTTGGCCCGATGTTGGAGGTCTATGACGGGGACGCCTTTCTTTTCGCCTGGCCCTACGCCGAGGCGCGGCGCATCCCCGCGCCGCCTGACATGATGCGGCTGCGCGCCGCGAGCGCGCCCCGACTGGCGCGTCTAGAGATTCGCGATCCCGACGCGCGAAAGGAGATCGAGCGCCATTGTCCGCTGCTCGAAGGCGATAAAACGCTGCTTCGAAAAGGCTCGACCCTTAAAATCGTCGCCTGGTCGCTTGCCGCTGTGGCCGGCTTCGTCGGCCTCGTCTGGTTCGGCGCGCCTTTCGCGGCGAGCGAGATCGCCCCGCTCGTCCCGCTCTCCTGGGAGAAGCGCCTGGGCGAAGCCGCGGAAGGCCAGGTCCACGAAACTTTCGGCGGAAGCGCTTGCGTTTCGGCGCAAGGATCGGCGGCCCTCGCGAAGCTTTCGCAACGCTTGCAGGAAGCCTCCAATCTTCGTCTGCCGGCGACCATCGAAGCGATTTCCTCGAAGACGCCCAACGCCGTCGCCATGCCCGGCGGCAAGGTCTTCATTCTTGAGGGGCTCCTCGAAAAGGCGCAGTCGCAGGACGAGATCGTCGGCGTGCTCGCGCATGAATTCGGCCATTTGCAAAACCGCGATCATTTGCGTCGCCTTATCGCCGACGGCGGCGTCGCCTATCTCTTCGGCCTGCTCTTTGGCGATGTGGCCGGCGCCGGCGCGGTGGTCTATGTCGGCAGGACGCTGCTCAGCGCCGCCAATTCGCGCGAGGTCGAGGCGCAGGCCGACGCTTTCGCCGCGCAAACGCTCGCCCGCCTCGGCCGGCCGACAAAGCCGATGGGCGAACTGCTCTTGCGGGTGACCGGCGATGAGCGGGACGGCGTTTTCACCATTCTTCACGATCATCCTTTAAGCGAAGAGCGGCTTGCGCAGCTCGCCGCCGCCGACAAAGGCGAGACCGCGCCGCCGGTATTGACCGACGACGAATGGAAAGCGCTGAAGACGATCTGCGATTGAGCGCAAAGGCGCTGCTCCCGTAAGAGCGCCGCTACAGGAACTTCGCGCGGAAAGCGCCGCCGAAAGTCGCCGGCCAGCGGGCGAGGCCCACTCGTGCCGGATTGCTCGCGCTTCCCGGATCCCAAGAGCTGAAAGGCCTCTCGTCGCCGATGTTCTTGGCCCAGAAGCTGAGGCTATATCGATCGTCGTCGGTGCGGACGCCAAAGCCGGCGTTCACGATCGCAAAGCTTCCCTGCCAGTATTGCTGGATGGACCAGGGATTGGTCAATTGCGTCTTGTCTTGCCAGTTGACGTTGAAATAGCCGAATGCGGTGAGCGGCCGGTCAAGCCAGTCGCCGACGCTCCCGACACCCGAGAAGCCGCCGACATTGCTGAATACGCGCCCCAGCGGATGCTCGTAATTCGCGCCGATATTGAAGGTCCAGAGAGGAACGCCCTGCCAGCGCGTATTGGAAAGCGACAGTTTTGACGGCGCCGTCGTAGGCCCAGTGCTCCATTGCCAATCCGCCGGCGGCGCCGCATTGGGGTAGGACACCCAGCGGGCGTCGGAAAAGGCGGCGTTGAAATTGAGCCACAGCCTGTCGATCGGACTCCAACGCCCGTCGAGTTCGACGCCGCGGATGCGCGCATGATCGGCGTTGCCGAGCGCGGTGACGGCGACGGGCGCGCCCAGCGCGTCGGTGCGCGACGCGTCGACCACGTCCGTCTGGAAATTGTAGTAATCGTTCCAGTAGAGGTTGACGTTGAAGAGCAGCCGGTTGTCGAGCCATTGCGACTTGAAGCCCATCTCGTAATCCCACGAGATCTCCGGCTTGGTGAAAAGCGGCGTCCAGGTGTCAAACTGATAGACGCCATTCCTTTGGATATAGCGCGGATTGCCGCTGGTGTTGACGGCAGGCGCCTTCTCGGCGCGGCCCAGAAGGCCGTAAAGAAGAACATTCTCGCTCCACTGATATTGCGGATTGAATATCCCCATCGCGTGGTTGAGAAATTTTGACTGGTATCCCCTGTCGGAGAGGCCCCAGCCGCCCGCCGCGATGATCGCCTGGTCCTGATCGAAGATCGATACGTTCGGATAATAGCGGTTGAGATGGCTCACCGCGCCGCCGCGAATCTCATAGCTGTCGCGCAGGCCCAAGGTGAACGCCAGTTGCTCGTCGTAATGCCAGGTCGCCTGGCCATAGGCGGCGAATTGAATGTCCCGCGCCTTGGTGTACCACCAGTCCTCCACGCCCGGCAGCGCCGCCGGCCGCTTTAGCCAGTTCGCGGCGTCCCAGCCGAATTGCACGTGATGCATTTGATTGGCGGCGTCGTCGTAGAAGAGATAGACGCCGGTGGTCCATTCGAGCTCCTGGTCCTTGGGCGACGTCAGCCTGAATTCCTGCGACCCCTGCCCGACATAGGTGTTCATGCCGGAGCGCCAAAGGCCGAGCAATTGACCGTCCTCTTTGTACCTCTGCTCATTGCGGTTGAAGCCATAGGCCGAAAGCGACGTGAAGACGTTTTCGCCGACGTTCAGATTGAATTCGTTCGAAACCTGAATGTTTCTAACCGGATCGACGCCCATGTTCGCGATATAGGGCTTGTAAGGATTGTAGGAGAGGATCGGCTTGCCGAGACGGTTGACGATATTCTGGCCATAGGTCGCGGAGGGGCGCGTCCCATTCGCATAGATCAGGAAGGAATCGGCGAAGGGCCAGAGATTGCTGGTGTTATATTCATTGGACCTGTTGTAATTGAAGATCAGGCGGTCAGTGAAATCATCGCCGACATAGAGCAATTGTCCGCGCGCGGCCCAACGGTCGGTGTTCTTATAGCCGGCCCCGCTCGCCTGATCGCGAATCCAGCCGTCGCCCTTGTCGAGAAAGAAGCTGACGCGATAGGCGAGCTTGTCGTCGATGATCGGCCCGGTGACGGTCGCCTTCTCGATGACGCGGCTGAGATTGGCGAAATTGGTCTCGTTCGTCGCCTCGCGCGTGAAGGACGGCATCCGGTTGCGGATGATGAGGTTGCCCGCCGCGGTGTTCTTGCCGCCGGCCGTCCCCTGCGGGCCATAGGCGACTTCGAAGGACGCCACGTCAAAGAGGTCCATCCACTGGAAGCCCCAATATTTCCAGAAAATATTGTCGACGACATAGCCAGTGGGAGATTCGGTGCCGACGCCAGTGCCCGCGCCGATGCCGATCCATCGTATCGTTTGGCGCGAAGACTGCTGGGTGCCGCCGTTGTTGGCGCGATAATTCGGAACCTTCTGCTGCAGTTCGTCGAGACGGTTGATGTTCTCGCGCTCGATGGTCTTGGGATCGACGACGACGATGGAGCGCGGCTTTCGCTGCGCCTGCATCACAGGCTTGGAAGTTTCGCCCTCGCCGCCGCCGCTGCCCGTGACGTGAATATCGGCGACATTCGCGTTCTGCGCCTCCTGAGCGAATGAGGCGCCCGCGAAGGCGATGATCGCCGCGCCTGTCGCGACCGCATAGGCGCGCGACGAGACGCCGCGCTTGAGAGAGGAACGCAATTTGCGCGCGACGCAGGACATGGATGGCCTCCTGTTTCTGGATTTAAATTCTATTTTCTAGGTAGGAATAATATAGAAATAGAGGGAAGCTATCGGTCAAGAGCGGTTCCGCGCGGGCCGCCACGTTTCCGCCAGAGTCTGACATTTTTGCAACAGTTGACTGAATTATATTGATTTTAGTGGAAATAATTCCGCGGATGCGTCACGGGCCAGCTATTTCGACGAGCTCGGGTGACGTTGCTAAACTATATAATTTTGATCTAATTTAACCCTCCGTCGAGGCGCCAATGAGGAAGCGTCGCGGGCGGATTGATGCGAGGAGTTAAGATGAAATTATCTCTGTATTCACTCGTCGCCTGCGGCGCTCTCCTGTCGCTTGGCGCCTGCAACACCACGCAGCAGCAAACGGCGGCGGCCGATCCCCACGCCGGCCATGACGCCGCGACCCATGCTCGCCTGACGCGCCGCCCCCCGCCGGGCTTGCCGCCAGAAGGCGCAGGGGGCCAGGGCGCCGGCGAAATATCGAGCCCCGGCGGCGGCGGACATCATCATTAGACAGCATTCCGCCAAAACGGACCCCGGCTCACAAAGACTAGGCGAGAGTCGCAAATGAGCCGGAATCGCATTGCGACTCCGGCTCAAGAGAATCCCGTTCTATCCCTTAAATTTCGAGGATCGCGCGCGGCGATCGGCGACTACATCGCGGGAATTTGCTGCGCCGACTCGATGCGCGCCACGCCGTCGCGCACCGCCGCCTGCACTTTCTCGAAAGCCCGCACCTCGATCTGGCGCACCCGCTCGCGCGAGACGCCGAACTCCTCCGAGAGCTGTTCGAGCGTGATCGGATCGTCGGAAAGACGGCGCGCCTCGAAAATGCGTCGCTCGCGCGGGTTGAGCACGTCGAGCGCGCCGCGCAGCGCCTTGAGGCGATTGTCGCTCTCTTCCTGCGCGACGAGCAGATGCTCCTGATCGGCGCTGTCGTCGACGAGCCAGTCCTGCCACTCGCCCTCGCCCTCCTCGCGCAGGGGCGTGTTGAGCGAGGCGTCACCGCTCATGCGGCGATTCATGTCGATCACGTCCCGCTCCGACACGCCGAGACGATGCGCGATTTTCTCGACGTTTTCGGGCTTGAGATCGCCCTCCTCGAAAGCGGAGATGCGGCTTTTCGCCTTGCGCAGATTGAAGAAGAGCCGCTTCTGGCTCGCCGTCGTGCCCATTTTCACGAGCGACCAGGAGCGCAGAATATATTCTTGAATTGAGGCGCGGATCCACCACATCGCATAGGTCGCAAGGCGAAAGCCGCGATCCGGCTCGAAACGCTTGACGGCCTGCATCAGGCCGACATTGCCTTCCGAGACGATTTCGCCGATCGGCAGGCCATAGCCGCGATAGCCCATGGCGATCTTGGCGACGAGACGCAGATGCGAGGTGATCAGCTCCTGAGCCGCTTTGGGGTCCTCATGCTCCCGCCAGCGTTTGGCCAGCATATATTCCTGCTGCGGCTCCAACATAGGAAACCGCCTGATTTCAGAAAGATAGCGTGTGAGGCCGTCTTCCGAGACGATGGGCAAAGCATTCGCCATAAAGTCGTCCTCCGAGCGGACCCCCGTGCCTTGGCGGGACCGCAATGAGCGATCGCGAGACGCCGACCGCGAGGGGAGATTATAGGGCGCCGGCAGGGGGCGGGAAAATGACGATTGCGTGAAGGCGCGCTAAAGCCGGGATTAAGATTTCGCAATGTGAATGCGCTTGGAAAAGCGCTTAGGCGACCTTCGCAACGCGCAGCGGCAAGGCGATGGTTTCGAGCGTCATTAAATCGAGTTTCTTGGACGCGTGATCGATATCTAGCCCCACGAGGTCGCCCGCCGGATCAAAATCTGCATTGACGCCGGACACGATTTCGCGCGTTTCAGCGGCAGGCGAAGCCTTCAATTCGATGTAAAGACTGTCCGTCTCAGGATAGTAGTGAAGCTTCATGGCTTTTCTTTCCCGAAGTCTCGATCGAAGAAGGCGTTGTGCAGAGTTTCGCCATCATCGAGAGTAACGACCCTTTTGCGTGACGGTTAGGCGTCACTTCGACATGCCGCCGAGCACGCCGCGCAAAATCTGCCGGGCGATCTGCGTGCCGGCGGAGCGCGCGGCGGATTGAATGGCGGCGCGCGCCGCGAGTTCGGCCGGCGACATGCGCTTCCTGTCCGCCCTGCCGAAAATGCTTCCCAGCACGCCGCCTAAAGTTCCTAGCAGGCCGCCGCCCGCGGCCTCGCCGGAATCGCCCTTGCCCGCGCGCGCCTGCAAAAGCTCAAAAGCGGACTCGCGATCGAACATTGTGTCGTATTTTCCGGCAAGGGCGCTCGCCGCAAGGATCGCCTTGCGCTCCTCGGGCGTGATCGGGCCAACGCGCGCGGCGGGCGGCGCGATCAGGGCCCGCTCGACCACCTCGGGCGCGCCCTTGGCGTCGAGCATGGAGACGAGCGCCTCGCCGACCCCCAGATGCATGATGACGTCGGCTTCGTCGATCTTAGGATTGTCGCGGAAAGTCTCGGCGGCGGCGCGCACGGCCTTCTGCTCGCGCGGGGTGAAGGCCCGCAACACATGCTGAATGCGATTGCCGAGCTGGCCCAGCACCGTATCGGGCAGGTCGAGCGGATTTTGCGTCACGAGATAAACGCCGACGCCCTTGGAGCGGATGAGCCGCACGACCTGCTCGATCGCCGAAAGCAGCGCCTTGGGCGCATCCTCGAAAAGCAGATGCGCCTCGTCAAAAAAGAAGACGAGCTTCGGCTTGTCGAGATCGCCGACCTCGGGAAGCCTTTCGAAAAGCTCCGACAGCATCCATAGCAGGAAGGTCGCGTAAAGCCGCGGCGCGCGCATCAGTTTGTCGGCGGCGAGAATATTGACGACGCCGCGCCCGTCGCGATCGACGCGCAGGAAATCCATGATGTCGAGCGCCGGCTCGCCGAAGAAATTCTCGCCGCCCTGCGTCTCCAGCACCAGGAGCTGGCGTTGGATCGCGCCGACGCTCGCGGGCGCGACATTGCCATATTTGGCCTTGTAGGTCGCGGCGTTCTCGGCGACATGGGTCAGCATGGCGCGCAGATCTTTCAGATCGAGCAGGAGCATTCCCTGCTCGTCCGCCGCCTTGAAGACGATGTTGAGAACGCCTTCCTGCGTATCGTTGAGGTCGAGGAGGCGCGAGAGCAGCAGCGGTCCCATTTCGGAGACTGTCGCGCGCACCGGATGGCCCTGCTCGCCGAAAACATCCCAGAAGACGACGGGGAAACGGTCGGGCGCGTAAGGAACGCCGATCTCCTTGGCGCGGGCGACGAAAGCGGGTTTGGCGTCGCCCGGCTGCGAGAGGCCGGCGAGATCGCCCTTCACGTCGGCGAGGAAGACGGCGGTTCCCGCATTGGAGAAACCTTCCGCAAGCCGCTGCAGCGAAACGGTCTTGCCGCCGCCCGTCGCGCCCGCGATCAGGCCATGGCGATTGCCGAGCGCCAGGGAAAGGTAACGATATTGAAATAATTTTTCGCCTGTCGCGCTCGCGCCGACGAGGATTTTGCCCGGAACGTCATTGGGATTGTCGCTCATCATCAAAGGCGCTTTCGAAGCGGAATCGCGGAAAGGCCGCAAAGCTACACCATTCGCCCGCCAGGCGCATCGTCGCCCGTCCCGCGTCGAAGCCCCCAAGTCCGCGCTCGGCGCCGGCGCTTGGCGAATGCAAAGGGCCGAGATAAGTTTCCCCGCGCGCGAAAGGAAGTTCAATGACGCGACGTTTGGCGGCGGCGGCGCTTGACGGCTTCGATATCAAATCGGCGGCGGCGACAAGAGGCCGGTCGGCTTTCGCAGCGACGCCCCGCCCCGCCTTTGCGGCGCTCGCCGCCAATTCAAACAATCGCCAGGAAACGCATCCATGTCCAACGGGCCGACGAAGAATAATTCGAAGGGGGGCAAGAGTGGGGCCAAAAACGGCCGCGCGGCGGCGCCCGCCATCTCCAAGCCGCTGGTGATCGGCGTCGGCGCCGTCTTCGCGCTCATCTTCGGCGTCTTCGTCTTCTTTACGAGCGGCAAGCCCTCTGCCCCGCCGCCCTCGGCGATCGGCGGCCCCTTCCAGCTCACCGCCCATACCGGCCAGCCGGTGACGGACCAGGATTTTCTGGGACGCCCTTTCCTCGTCTTTTTTGGCTATACGCACTGTCCCGACGTTTGTCCGACGACGCTCTTCGAAATGTCGGAGGTGCTGCGCGCCCTGGGGCCGGACGCCAAGGTCGGCGGACTCTTCGTCACCGTCGATCCCGAACGCGACACGCCGGAAAAACTCAAGGACTATCTCGCCAATTTCGATCCGCGCATCATCGGCGTCACCGGCCCGCGCGCCTCGATCGACCCGGTGCTGCGCGAATATCGCATCTTCTCCAAGCGCGCGCCGAGCAAGGAGGAAGACTATTCCGTCGACCACACGACCGTCGTCTATCTGATGGACAAGAACGGCCGCTTCGTGCGCCCCTTCAACGTGGCGCGCCGCCCCGCGGAAGCGGCGCGCGAGCTTGAGCGTTATCTTTAAGAAGCGTTTACGCCCAGCGCGGGGACTGGCGTGGTGAACGCGCGCTGAGTTGGAACGTCTTCATGAATCGATGATTCATGAATGCGCCGCCGCCCTTAGCGCGCAAGAAGATCATGCGCGACGCGCCGCGCAAGCGAAATATTTTCGCGTGAGGCGTTTTTCGATCTCGCGACTCATATGGCCTTTGCGTTACCATAAGGCCATGCTTCGACTCCTGCGTGAAGGGCCAGCGCCAAAAGGCGGCGCCTCGCTGCTCACATTGACCCACGCCGACGCGACCATCGTCGTCGCCCTGCGCCGTTCGCAGAATGCAAGACGTTTCACGCTGCGCGTGCGCTTCGCGGCGCGCGACGCCGTATTGACCATGCCGCAGCGCGCCTCCCTGCGCGACGCGCGGGAATTCGCGGAGCGCCACGCCGCCTGGATCGCCGCGCGGCTCAATCGCCTGCCGGCGACGATCCCCTTCGCACATGGCTCGGTGACGCCCTTGCGCGGCGTCGATCATATGATCGCCCATTGTCCCGAGCGGCGCGGCGTCACCTGGATCGAAGAGCGCGACGGCGCCGAGACGCCTTTCGCGCTCTGCGTCGCGGGACGCGCGGAACATGTGCATCGGCGCGTGCAGGACTATCTCAAGCGCGAGGCGCGCCGCGACATCGAGGAGGCCGTGGCCCGTCACACCGCCTCGCTGAACTTGGCCCCGCGCGGCATCGGCCTGCGCGATCCGGTGAGCCGCTGGGGATCATGCTCGGCTACCGGCGCGCTGAATTTTTCCTGGCGGCTCATCATGGCGCCGCCTTTCGTGCTCGACTATCTCGCCGCGCATGAAGTCGCGCATCTCGTCCATCTCGATCATTCGCCGAAATTCTGGCGCCTCGCGCGCCGGCTCTGCGCCGACACCGATCGCGCCGAGGCCTGGCTTTCCGCGCATGGCGCGCATCTCCATAAATATGGAGCCAAGGCGCGATGAGGGACCGGAGCAATCCGGTCGGTCTCGCGCTCCCCGAGCCGCCCCGCGACAAATATATGATATCGTCGTGACCGAACGGGGGTCGCGCGCGCTTTCGACCCGCGAATTGATCTTTCATCAAGGCTTCGATTTTCGCGGCGACAATGACAGTTCCCGGGCGCGGGCGGCGAAATTTTTCATGGACCGCGTCGACCGCGATCCGTCACAGTGAATAAGGGGAGCGCATGAGCCAGAGAGTCGGCGGAGAAACGACGGACGCCACGCGGCCGCCCTGGGCGGCGATGGCGTTCGCGCGCACGCGCGGCGCGCTTCTCGATGAACTTGTTTTGCGGGCGCAATCGCTGCCGCCGATCCGCATGGGCGTCGTCCATCCCTGCGACGCCCGTTCGCTGGAAGGCGCGCTCGCCGCGCGCGACAAGGGGCTGATCGTCCCCACCTTCGTTGGGCCCTGCGCCAAGATCGAGGCGGCGGCGCGCGCGAGCGGCGTTTCGCTCGAAGGCGTCGAGATCGTCGACGCGCCGCATAGCCACGCCGCCGCCGACCAGGCCGTCGAACTCGTGCGCCGCGGCCGGCTGCACGCCCTGATGAAAGGCGCGCTGCATACGGACGAAGTAATGAGCGCCGTGGTGCGCGAGGGCTCGGGGCTGCGCACCGACCGCCGCATCAGCCATGTTTTCGTCATTGACGCGCCGACCTATCACAAGCTGCTGCTCGTCACCGACGCCGCGATCAACATCGCGCCGACGCTGGACGTTAAACGCGACATCGTGCGCAACGCCGTCGATCTCGCCCACGCCATCGGCATCGAGCGGCCGAAGGTCGCGCTGCTTTCGGCGGTGGAGACGGTCGAGGCGAAAATCCCCTCGACCGTCGAGGCCGCCGCCCTTTGCAAAATGGCGGATCGCGGCCAGATCGCCGACGCGACGCTCGATGGGCCGCTCGCCTTCGACAACGCCATTTCGCGCGAGGCGGCGGAGGCGAAACATATCCGCTCGGAAGTCGCCGGCGACCCCGATATTCTCGTCGCGCCCGATCTCGAGGCCGGCAATATTCTCGCCAAGCAACTGGTGTTTCTGGCCGGCGCCGATACGGCGGGGCTGGTGCTCGGCGCGCGGGTCCCCATCGTGCTGACGAGTCGCGCCGACGACGTCCAATCGCGCGTCGTTTCCTCCGCGCTGGCGCAGATTTTCACCCACCGGCCGCGCCAGCCGCCGCTTTAGCGCGGGAAGCCAAAAGCCCGCGCGCTTCTCGACATTGCGCGCGCCGCATGGCAGAAACGCCTCAATCCGTGACGCTTTCGGCGCTCGGGGCGACGCGCCGCGTCGCCGCCGGGCGCGACTTTTTCGACGCCCGATCGACGCCTATGACCGACATCGCCAAACTGGAAGAAGAGACGCTGCGCCAGATCGACGCCGCGACCGACGAAGCGCAGCTCGAGGCCGTGCGCCTTTCCGCGCTCGGCAAGAAGGGCGCGATTTCGGCGCTGCTCGCCACGCTCGGCAAAATGGCGCCCGAAGAGCGCAAGACCGAAGGCGCAAAGATCAATGCGCTGAAGGACAAGGCGGCCGAGGCGATCGCCGCCCGCCGCGCGGCGCTTTCGGAAGCCGCTTTAGAAACGCGGCTCAAGGCCGAAACCCTCGACGTGACCCTGCCCGCCGCGACGAGCCCGCTCGAGCGCGGACGCATTCACCCGATTTCGCAAGTGACGGACGAACTTTCCGTCATCTTCGCCGATATGGGCTTCGCGGTGGCGGAAGGCCCCGACATCGAAAGCGATGACTATAATTTCACCAGGCTGAACTTTCCCGAGGGCCACCCGGCGCGGGAGATGCAGGACACGTTCTTCCTCGCCCCGGAAGGCGGCGAGAAGCGGCTGCTGCGCACCCATACGAGCCCGGTGCAGGTCCGCACCATGCTGTCGCAAAAGCCGCCGATCCGCGTCATCTGCCCCGGCCGCGTCTATCGCTGCGACTTCGATCAGACGCATACGCCGATGTTCCATCAGATCGAGGGCCTCGTCATCGACGAGACGACGCATTTGGGACATCTCAAATGGACGCTTGAAGAATTCTTGAAGAGCTTCTTCGAGGTGAAGGGGGTGAAACTGCGCTTCCGCCCCTCCTTCTTCCCCTTCACCGAACCGTCGATGGAGGTCGACGTTCAGTGCCGGCGCCAGGGCGGCGAAATCCGTTTCGGCGAGGGCGAGGACTGGATGGAGATTTTGGGCTGCGGCATGGTGCATCCCAATGTGCTCAGAAACTGCGGCATCGATCCCGACCGCTATCAGGGCTTCGCCTTCGGCGTCGGCGTCGACCGCCTCGCCATGCTGAAATATGGCATGTCGGATTTGCGCGCCTTTTTCGACGCCGACCTGCGCTGGCTCGCGCATTATGGATTCAGGCCGCTCGACTTCCCGACGCTCGCGGGAGGACTGTCATCATGAAGTTTCACGGTGAACTTGATGAACTACAGCAGTATGTAAAATTTGCCGGGCGCGAGGGAGATTGGTCTGACGATGGGAAGGGCTGTCACCGATTCCGATCAAGGTCTGGCGACATTCTAAACTGGTGGCCAAAGACTGGGACGGTCAGCTGCCAAGGAAAAAGGGCAGACGCGCTTGCCGCCGATTTGACGAGGATCATTGGCGAAAAGGCAAATTTTGAAGCCAAGGCGTCGTCTAATGTTCGGCGAATTTTTATCGTTCATGGCAGCGATCACGAAGCTCTCGAGCAGCTCGAACTAGTGTTGTTTCGTTTGGGTATCGAGCCTCTAATTCAGAAAAACGTGGACGGTAAGGGCCTGCCCCTTTTTCATGCTCTCATGGAAAACATTGGGAATGAATCGGACTTCGTATTCGTGCTGATGACTCCAGACGATTACGGATACCGCAAGGATCAAAACGATACGGAACGGCAACCACGAGCCCGCCAGAATGTAATTCTGGAAGCCGGGATGGCGTTGTCAAAACTTGGCTCTGATCGAGTCGCCCTTATAAAGAAGGGCACGCTAGAACTGCCGTCCGACCTCGAGGGCATCATCCGTGTTGAGTACAACACTCATGTAAAAGAGGTAGCTGCCAAAATCGCACAACGATTAACGGGCGCAGGAATTCCTATAGCAGAATCGCGCGTAATCTCGGCATCGCAATAAAGCAAATGAAATTCACCCTCTCCTGGCTTAAGGAACATCTCGACACCTCGGCCTCGCTCGCCGAAATCGTCGAGACGCTGACGCGCATCGGCCTCGAGGTCGAGCATGTGCATGACCCGGCCGCGCAGCTTAAAGACTTCACCATCGCAAGCGTAATCGAGGCGAAGCCGCATCCCAACGCCGATCGTCTGCGCGTCTGCATGGTTGATACGGGAAGCGGCGCGCCGGTGCAGGTCGTCTGCGGCGCGCCCAACGCCCGCACCGGCATGAAGAGCGTCTTCTCGCCGCCCGGAACCTATATTCCCGGCAAGAAGATCACGCTCGGCAAGGGCGTCATTCGCGGCGTCGAGTCGCTTGGCATGCTCTGCTCTTCCGCCGAGCTTGAACTCTCCAACGATCATGACGGCATCATCGACCTGCCCGATGACGCGCCGGTCGGCGCGATTTACGCGCAATGGGCCGGGCTCGACGATCCGGTGATCGAGATCAATCTGACGCCCAATCGCCCCGACGCCGCCGGCGTTTATGGAATCGCGCGCGATCTCGCCGCCGCGGGCCTCGGCGTTCTCAAGACGAGAGACATTCTGCCGGTCGAGGGCAAATTCCCCTGCCCCGTCGCCGTGACCCGCGACTTTGCGGAGGAAGACGCGCATCTCGCGCCGTTCTTCGGCCTGCGTCTCGTACGCGGCGTCAAGAACGGGCAAAGCCCCGCCTGGCTGCAGGCGCGGCTGCGCGAGATCGGCCTGCGTCCGATCAACGCCCTCGTCGACATCACCAATTTTCTCACCTTCGACCGCGCGCGCCCGCTGCATGTCTTCGACGCGAAAAAGGTGAAGGGAAATCTCGTCCTGCGCCGCGCGAAAAAGGGCGAGACCCTGCATGCCCTCGATGGCAGGACCTATGAACTCGACGAGAGCATGGTCGTCATCTGCGACGACAATGGGCCTGAATCGCTCGCGGGCGTCATGGGCGGCGAGGCGTCAGGCTGTGATGAATCGACGACCGACGTGTTGATCGAGACGGCGCTGTGGGACTCGCAAAATATCGCGCATACCGGGCGCAAGCTCGGCATCGTCACCGACGCGCGCTATCGTTTCGAACGCGGCGTCGATCCCGACTTCGCGCTGGCGGGTCTCGAACTCGCGACGCAGCTCGCGCTCGACTTCTGCGGCGGCGCGCCGTCGGAGCTCACGCTCGCCGGCGAGCTTCCGCGGCTCTCGCGCGCGATCAGTTTTCCCTGGAGCGAAACGAAACGCCTCACGGGATTGGATGTTACCCGCGAAGAAGCGACGATGATTCTCGAGCGCCTCGGCTTCAGCGTGGAAAGCGCCGGCGACGAGATTGCGCATATCGCCGCCCCGAGTTGGCGACCCGATATTGAGGGCAAGGCCGATATCGTCGAAGAAATCGTACGCATGGTCGGCGTCGACAATGTGCCCGCGACGCCGCTGCCGCGCATGGACGGCGTCGCGCCGCCAGTGCTCACATTGCTTCAGAAGCGCGCCCGCAACGCCCGTCGCGCGCTCGCGAGCCAGGGCCTCGTCGAAGCGGTGACCTGGTCCTTCGTCTCGAAAGAGCAAGCGGAGGCGTTCGGCGGCGGCGCGCCGGGGCTCGCGCTCGCCAATCCGATCGCGTCGGACCTCTCCGACATGCGGCCGAGCCTGCTGCCGGGCCTTGTCGCCGCATCGGGGCGCAACGCCGCGCGCGGGCTTGGCGACACAGCTCTTTTCGAAGTCGGGCAGATTTTCCTTGATCCAAGCGAAAAGGGCCAGCGCCTCGCCGCCGCGGGCGTCAGGCGCGGCCTTACGGGCGCTGGCCGCCACTGGTCCGCGCCGGCGCAGGACGCCGGCGCTTTCGACGCCAAGGCCGACGCGATGGCGCTGCTCGCGACGCTTGGCGTCGCGACGGGCGGTCTGCAGGTCGTTCCCGGCGGGCCGCCGTGGTTTCATCCCGGCCGCTCGGCGACGCTGCAATTCGGGCCCAAGGCCGTCATCGGCCATTTCGGCGAATTGCATCCGCGGGCGCTGACCGCGATGGACGTCGAAGGGCCGGTCGCGGCTTTCGAGATCATTCTCGATGCGCTGCCGGCGCCGAAGGCGAAGCCGACGAAGATCAAGCCGAAGCTGGAGATTTCCGATCTTCAGCCCGTCTCGCGCGATTTCGCCTTCCTCGTCGCGCGCGACGCGCTCGCGAGCGATCTCATCCGCGCCGTCGCCGGCGCCGACAAGGCGCTCATCTCGGATGTCAGCGTCTTCGACGTCTATGAGGGCAAGGGCGTGCCGGAAGGCAAGAAGTCGGTTGGCGTCGCCGTCACCCTGCAGCCGCGCGAGAAAACCCTGACCGACGCCGAGATCGAAACGATCGCGCAAAAAATCGTGACGGAGGCGGAAAAAAAATGCGGCGCGACGCTCAGAGGATAGGCGAACATTATTGGGCGCGCACGCTCGGCGCCGCGCTCCTCGCCGTGACGCTCCTTCCCGGGCGCGCGGGCGCGGCGGCGCGCTCGATCGCCGATTGCGAGAAGATTCAGGAAGCCGACGCCTATAATCGCTGCCTCGCCTCTTTTGGGCCGGTTCGCGGCCAGCGCGGCAAGACATATCCCGGCGTCGCCAGCGAGGGCGGCAGGAGCAAAGGCGCGGGGAGCTATCGCCCGGCGCCAGGAGGGGCGCAGCTCTCGCAGGGACGCGGCGGCCGCGTGCGGATGGAGTTCACGCCTGGCCGACGTCAATGAATACAGACGATAGGGGGCAGCTTTGACAAAAATAACTGATCCAGAAGCAATCATTATCTTCGACGAATCTTTAACTACGGGTGACAATTATGATATTATCCAATCTAACATCGACTTTATAAACGACATGCTTGGCATGCTATACATGCAAGAGGAAATATCCTATCATGCGATGTTAAGCTACTGGGTTGATTACTACCTCACGCAAATGAACAACGGCGGTTTTGCCCAATTCGTTCACAACTCAGGTTGGCCTTCTTTCGGTATACAGTGTGTTCGAAATGGCCTGCAAGCAATTGGCGCGGCTAAACATTCCCAACTTTTCGAAAAAGGCGCGGCATTAGTAGCTACGCTCTCCCCAGAACGGCTACAAGCTTTTTCGCAGGCGGACATCGATACTTATGTCGCCAGCCCGGAACTGCCTATCCTAGATTTTATCAGCGACGATTTTTTTCGAATCAATGAGGAAGAAGACCTCATTGAACTCAACTCAGCTTGGCTAAAAGCGCATCCCGCGCTGGTGATAGCGAGCGGCGAACAGATAGACGCTGAAATCGAGAGGCGCGCTGATTGCGTTCCGGATCAGGACGCGAGGATTGCTTTGCGAGCTAAAGCCCGACGCGATCACAAAATCATCCTGGCTTTATGCGCCGAGGCGAACCAAAAGCTTGAAACAGTCACTGCGGGTGTTAGCCAGGAATTTAATGGCGCCCGAAGAACGGCATGGCATTTCGTCACGGATCAAGGTCATTTCTATATGATCGACGAAGGAGACAAGGCTTTTATGGTCCGGGACCGCTCCAACAACATTGTTTGTGAAATAGATGTATCCAAATTGCAGATCAGCCAGTCTTGAGGTCGCGAGGGATTAGCGGAAATCCCGAATTTTCCCCTTGGCAAAACCGCTCCGCCCGACTAAATAGAGCGTTCCGGGGCTGGCCAATCGACCTGCGGCCCCGTTTTCAGATTTGAGCTTCCGCCTAAAACAAAAGTCCTAACAAGGGCTTAGTCAATGGCGGCGGATAGGCCGGCGGACCCGGGGAATTCCTCGTGTCCGGTCCGGCCATGTCCTGTCCGAGACTGCCGGCGCGCGCTAGGGGCCTCAAAACCCTGTAGCGGCTCAATCGGCCCAGGAGACGACGGCCCGTCCGTCGCCTTGAGGGCGGCCTGCACAGACGGGGAAACCGTAATTTTACAAGGCCGTGAACGGGTTTCCCGCCAGCGTCCTTCGAATTTGGTTCACGCCCCTTCAACCGCCGCGGCTTCGCCCGCGACGGGGACAGGATCTACGGCGCCGCTTGCTCCAGGCAAAATTGCCTCGCGCGAGCGGCATGTCGCAACCGGCGGGGTTTTCCCGCCAGTTAGAAGAGAGCAACCGTGGACAGAGCGGAGAAAAAGGAAGCGGTCGCGACGTTGCGCGAAGTCTTTTCGAAGACGGGCGTGGTCGTCGTGGCGCACTACTCCGGCCTGACCGTGGCTCAGTTGCAAAACCTGCGCAAGCAGGCGCGCAACGCGGGCGCGACGGTCCAGGTCGCAAAGAACCGCCTCGCCAAGATCGCTCTCGATGGCGCCGACGTCGCCTCCATCGCGCCCCTGCTCAAGGGGCCGACCCTGATCGCCTATTCGGACGATCCGGTGGCGGCGCCGAAAGTCGCCGTGGCCTTCGCCAAGGACCATGACAAATTCGTCATCCTCGGCGGGGCCATGGGCAAGACTGCTCTGAACCCGGACAGCGTGAAGTCGCTCGCGACCATGCCGTCCCTCGACGAACTGCGCGGCAAGCTCGTGGGCCTCATCCAGGCGCCCGCGACCAAGATCGCCCAGCTCTCGACCGCGCCGGCCGCCAAGCTCGCGCGCGTCTTCGGAGCCTACGCCAATCGAGACGCGGCCTAAGAGGCTCGCAACCTAAAGAACCAAATTCAAAGGACGTAACAAATGGCTAATCTGGAAAAGATCGTCGAAGACCTCTCGGCCCTCACCGTGCTCGAGGCCGCCGAGCTTGCGAAGCTCCTCGAAGAGAAATGGGGCGTCTCCGCCGCCGCGGCCGTCGCCGTCGCGGCCGCCCCGGGCGCCGGCGCCGCCGCCGCGCCGGCCGTCGAGGAGAAGACCGAGTTCAACGTGATTCTCGCCGCCGCCGGCGACAAGAAGATCGAGGTCATCAAGGAAGTCCGCGCGATCACGGGCCTCGGCCTCAAGGAGGCCAAGGATCTCGTCGAAGGCGCGCCCAAGCCCGTCAAGGAAGGCGCGAGCAAGGAAGAAGCCGAGAAGATCAAGGCCGCCCTCGAAAAGGCCGGCGCCAAGGTCGAACTCAAGTAAGCGAGCCGCGTTTTACGCTGCTCAGACCCTCTCCCCGCACGCGGGGAGAGGAAGCGCACCGCGCTTTTAGATTTCGGTTGCTACTCACCAAGAGGCTCGAAGGGCGACATGGCTCAGACGTCGGCGAGAAAATTCACCGGTCGCAAGCGCATCCGCAAATTCTTCGGACATATCCGCGAAGCGGCGGAAATGCCCAATCTGATCGAGGTGCAAAAGGCCTCCTACGATCAGTTCCTGCTTGTCGACGAGCCGAAGGGCGGGCGTCCCGACGAGGGCCTGCAGTCCGTCTTCAAATCCGTCTTCCCGATCTCCGATTTCTCGCAGGTTTCGCTGCTCGAATTCGTGCGCTACGAATTCGAGGCGCCCAAATATGACGTCGACGAATGCCGCCAGCGCGGCATGACCTACGCCGCGCCGCTCAAAGTGACGCTGCGGCTCATCGTGTTCGACGTCGATCCCGACACGCAGGCGAAGTCGGTCAAGGACATCAAGGAGCAGGACGTCTATATGGGCGACATGCCCTTCATGACGTCGAACGGCACCTTTGTCGTCAACGGCACCGAGCGCGTCATCGTCTCGCAGATGCATCGCTCGCCCGGCGTCTTCTTCGATCACGACAAGGGCAAGAGCCATTCTTCCGGCAAGCTCCTGTTCGCCGCCCGCATCATTCCCTATCGCGGCTCCTGGCTCGACATCGAATTCGACGCCAAGGACATCGTCTATGCGCGCATCGACCGGCGCCGCAAGATTCCGGTGACGTCGCTGCTCTTCGCGCTCGGCCTCGACGGCGAGGAGATTCTCTCGACCTTCTACAAGACCATCGTCTATACGGCGGATGGCGAGAGCTGGCGCATGCCTTTCGACGCCGAACGCGTCAAGGGCGTGAAGGCCGTCGCCGACATGATCGACGCCGATTCAGGCCAGGTCATTCTTGAAGCCGGCAAGAAACTCGCCGTCCGCGCCGCGCGCCAACTCGCCGAAAACGGCGTGAAGGCGGTCCGCGTCGCGCCGGAAGAGCTCTACGGCCAATATCTCGCGCAAGATCTCTACGATCCAGCGACGGGCGAAATCTTCGCCGAGGCCGGCGACGAGATCACCGTGAAAACGCTGCCGCTGCTCATCGAAAAAGGCTTCGACGAGCTGCCCGTGCTCGACATCGACCATATCAATATCGGCCCCTATATCCGCAACACGCTCGCCGTCGACAAGAACAGCAGCCGCGAGGAGGCGCTGTTCGACATCTATCGCGTGATGCGTCCGGGCGAGCCGCCGACGATGGACACGGCGGAAGCCATGTTCCATTCGCTATTCTTCGATTCCGAGCGCTACGATCTTTCGGCGGTCGGCCGCGTGAAGATGAATATGCGCCTCGATCTCGACGCGCCGGACACGACGCGCACGCTGCGCCGCGAGGATATCGTCGCGGTCGTGCGGGCGCTCGTCGATCTGCGCGACGGCCGCGGCGAAATCGACGACATCGACCATCTCGGCAACCGCCGCGTGCGCTCGGTCGGCGAATTGATGGAAAATCAGTATCGCCTCGGCCTGCTCCGCATGGAGCGCGCGATCAAGGAGCGCATGTCCTCGGTCGACATCGATACGGTGATGCCGCAGGACCTCATCAACGCCAAGCCGGCGGCGGCGGCGGTGCGCGAATTCTTCGGCTCGTCGCAGCTCTCGCAATTCATGGACCAGACCAATCCGCTATCGGAGATCACGCATAAGCGTCGTCTCTCGGCGCTGGGTCCGGGCGGCCTGACGCGCGAGCGCGCCGGCTTCGAGGTGCGCGACGTGCACCCCACCCATTACGGCCGCATCTGTCCGATCGAAACGCCGGAAGGCCCGAACATCGGCCTCATCAATTCGCTCGCGACCTTTGCGCGCGTCAATAAATACGGCTTCATCGAAGCGCCTTATCGCCGCGTGCGCGACGGCAAGGTGACGGGCGAGGTCGCCTATCTCTCCGCGATGGAGGAGGCGAAATACCACGTCGCCCAGGCGAACGCGCCGGTCGACGACAATGGCAATCTGACGGAAGACCTCGTGCTCTGCCGCCACGCCGGCGACGTGATGCTGGTGCCGCGCGAAAAGGTCGACGCGATGGACGTGTCGCCCAAGCAGCTCGTCTCGGTCGCGGCGGCGCTCATTCCGTTCCTGGAGAACGACGACGCCAACCGCGCGCTGATGGGCTCTAACATGCAGCGCCAGGCGGTGCCGCTTGTGAAAGCCGACGCGCCGCTCGTCGGCACCGGCATGGAGCCGATCGTCGCGCGCGATTCTGGAGCCGCCATTTCGGCGCGCCGCACCGGCGTCGTCGATCAGATCGACGCGACCCGCATCGTCGTCCGCGCGATGGAGGAGCTCGATCCGGCGAAGCCCGGCGTCGACATCTATCGGCTGATGAAGTTCCAGCGCTCGAACCAGTCAACCTGCATCAACCAGAAGCCGCTCGTTCGCGTCGGCGATCTGGTGCAAAAGGGCGACATCATCGCCGACGGCCCCTCGACGGACCTCGGCGATCTGGCGCTCGGCCGCAACGTGCTCGTCGCCTTCATGCCGTGGAACGGCTACAACTTCGAGGACTCGATCCTCCTCAACGAGCGCATCGTCAAGGACGACGTCTTCACTTCGATTCATATCGACGAATTCGAGGTGATGGCGCGCGACACCAAGCTCGGTCCCGAGGAGATCACCCGCGACATTCCGAACGTCTCGGAAGAGACGCTGAAGAATTTGGACGAAGCGGGCATCGTCTATATCGGCGCTGAGGTCCAGGCGGGCGACATTCTCGTCGGCAAGATCACGCCCAAGGGCGAAAGCCCGATGACGCCGGAGGAGAAGCTCCTGCGCGCCATCTTCGGCGAAAAGGCCTCCGACGTGCGCGACACCTCGTTGCGCGTGCCGCCGGGCGTTCAGGGCACGATCGTCGAAGTGCGCGTCTTCAACCGCCACGGCGTCGAGAAGGACGAACGCGCCCAGGCGATCGAGCGCGAGGAGATCGAGCGTCTCGCCAAGGACCGCGACGACGAGCTCGCCATCCTCGACCGCAACGTCTATGCGCGCCTCGGCGAGACGCTTGTCGGCAAGGTCGCGATCGCCGGGCCGAAGAGCTTCAAGAAGGGCGAAAAGCTCAGCCAGGCGATTCTCGACGAATATCCCCGTTCGCAATGGTGGACCTTCGTCGTCGAGGACGATGCGCTGATGGCGTCGATCGAAGCCGTGCGCAAGCAATATGACGAGTCGAAGAAGGGGCTTGAGAACCGCTTCCTCGACAAGGTCGAGAAATTGCAGCGCGGCGACGAACTGCCGCCCGGCGTGATGAAGATGGTCAAGGTCTTCGTCGCGGTGAAGCGCAAGATTCAGCCCGGCGACAAAATGGCCGGCCGTCACGGCAACAAGGGCGTCGTCTCGCGCATCGTGCCGCAGGAGGACATGCCCTTCCTCGAGGACGGCACGCCCGTCGACATCGTGCTCAACCCGCTCGGCGTGCCGAGTCGCATGAACGTCGGACAGATTCTCGAGACGCATCTCGGCTGGGCCTGCGCGGGACTGGGCAAGCAGATCGGGCAAACGGTCGACGCCTATTACCGCAATAAGGACATCAAGCCTTTGCGCAAGGCGCTGACCGAGGTCTATGGCGACGATCCGGAGCTTTCCTCGCTCGACGATCAAAGCCTGATCGAGGTCGGCAAGGACTTGAAGCGCGGCGTGCCGATCGCGACGCCTGTCTTCGACGGCGCGCGCGAGAAGGACATCGTCGAGATGCTGGCCAAGGCCGGGCTCGCCTCGTCCGGTCAGGTGACGCTCTTCGACGGGCGCACGGGCGAAACTTTCGACCGCAAGGTGACGGTGGGCTACATCTATATGCTGAAGCTGCACCATCTCGTCGACGACAAGATTCACGCGCGCTCGATCGGCCCTTATTCGCTCGTCACCCAGCAGCCGCTGGGCGGCAAGGCGCAATTCGGCGGCCAGCGTTTCGGCGAAATGGAGGTCTGGGCGCTCGAAGCCTATGGCGCCGCCTATACGCTGCAGGAAATGCTGACGGTGAAATCGGACGACGTCGCCGGCCGCACCAAGGTCTATGAGTCGATCGTGCGCGGCGACGACACGTTCGAATCCGGCATCCCCGAGAGCTTCAACGTGCTCATCAAGGAAATGCGTTCATTGGCGCTCAATGTTGAGCTGACCAACGCCGCGCCGGAAGAGGAAGCGCCGCCCACGGCGGCCGAAGCGGCGGAGTAAGTTCGCGTTTCCCTCTCCCGCTCGCGGGAGAGGGTGGCTCGACGAAGTCGAGCCGGGTGAGGGCCCTCATCCGTCGTCACTTCGTGACGACACCTTCTCCCGCAAGCGGGAGAAGGGACGCGCCCAGAGATTTTCGACCGGCGGAAGACGCAAGACGCGCTTCCATCCCGGTCCAGGAGAAGACCATGAATCAGCAAGAGGTCATGAATCTCTTCAATCCGGTCGTGGCGACGCAGGCCTTCGACCAGATTCAGATTTCGATCGCGAGCCCGGAGAAAATCCTCTCCTGGTCCTTCGGCGAAATCAAAAAGCCCGAGACGATCAACTACCGCACGTTCAAGCCCGAACGCGACGGCCTTTTCTGCGCGCGCATCTTCGGTCCGATCAAGGACTATGAGTGCCTTTGCGGCAAATATAAGCGCATGAAGTATAAGGGCGTCATCTGCGAGAAATGCGGCGTCGAGGTGACGCTGGCGCGCGTGCGGCGCGACCGCATGGGCCATATTTCGCTCGCCGCGCCCGTCGCGCATATCTGGTTCTTGAAGTCGCTGCCCTCGCGCATCGGCTTGCTGCTCGACATGACGCTCAAGGATCTCGAGCGCATCCTCTATTTCGAGTCCTATATCGTCATCGATCCAGGCCTGACGCCGCTCAAGGAGCGCCAGCTCCTGTCGGAAGAGGAATGTCTGCGCGCGCAGGACGAATATGGCCAGGATCATTTCCAGGCCATGATCGGCGCCGAGGCGATCCGCAAGCTCTTGGAGTCGATGGACCTCGAGGCCATCGCCGCGTCGCTGCGCATCGAGATCTCTGAAGCGAAGACCGAGCTGAAGCCCAAGAAGCTCGCCAAACGCCTGAAGATCATCGAGGCCTTCATCCAGTCGGGCAATCGCCCGGAATGGATGATCCTCAAGGAAGTGCCGGTCATTCCGCCGGATTTGCGTCCGCTCGTGCCGCTCGACGGCGGCCGTTTCGCGACCTCGGACCTGAACGATCTCTACCGCCGCGTCATCAACCGCAACAATCGCCTCAAGCGGCTCATCGAACTGCGCGCGCCGGACATCATCATCCGCAACGAGAAGCGCATGTTGCAGGAGGCGGTCGACGCGCTGTTCGACAACGGCCGGCGCGGGCGCGTCATCACGGGCGCCAACAAGCGCCCGCTGAAGTCGCTCGCCGACATGCTGAAGGGTAAACAGGGCCGCTTCCGCCAGAACCTGCTCGGCAAGCGCGTCGACTATTCCGGCCGTTCGGTCATCGTCGTCGGACCGGAGCTCAAGCTGCATCAATGCGGCCTGCCCAAGAAGATGGCGCTGGAGCTGTTCAAGCCCTTCATCTATTCGCGCCTCGACGCCAAGGGCTATTCCGCGACCGTGAAGCAGGCGAAGAAGCTCGTCGAAAAGGAGAAGCCCGAAGTCTGGGACATTCTCGACGAGGTCATTCGCGAACATCCGGTGCTCCTCAATCGCGCGCCGACGCTGCATCGCCTCGGCATTCAGGCTTTCGAGCCGGTGCTGATCGAGGGTAAGGCGATTCAGCTTCATCCGCTGGTGTGCGCCGCCTTCAACGCCGACTTCGACGGCGACCAGATGGCCGTTCACGTGCCGCTGTCGCTCGAAGCGCAGCTTGAAGCGCGCGTGCTGATGATGTCGACGAACAACATCCTGCATCCCGCCAATGGCCAGCCGATCATCGTGCCGAGCCAGGACATCGTTCTCGGCCTCTATTATCTTACGATCGAGCGCGACGGCGATCCCGGACAGGGCATGGCCTTCTCGAACCAGGGCGAAATCGAGCATGCGCTCGCCGCCAAGGCGATCACGCTGCACAGCAAGATCAAGGGCCGCGCCTGGACCTATGACGAGAAGGGCCGTCGCGTATCAAAAATCTTCGACACCACGCCCGGCCGCATGATGCTCGGCCAGCTTCTGCCGACCCACCACAAGATTCCCTTCGACGTCGTCAACAAGCTGATGACGAAGAAGGAAATCTCCAACATGATCGACACCGTCTACCGCAACTGCGGTCAGAAGGAGACGGTGATTTTCTGCGACCGCATCATGTCGCTCGGCTTCCGCGAAGCCTTCAAGGCTGGCATCTCCTTCGGCAAGGACGACATGGTCGTGCCGGAGACGAAGGAGAAGATCGTCGGCGAGACGCGCGCCGCCGCCAAGGAATATGAGCAGCAGTATAATGACGGCCTCATCACCCAGGGCGAGAAATACAATAAGGTCGTCGACGCCTGGGCGAAATGCTCCGAGAAGCTCGCCGAGGAGATGATGGCGCGCATCTCGGCCGTCCATAAGGACGAGCACGGCCGCGATCTGCCGATCAACTCCATCTATATGATGTCGCATTCTGGCGCGCGCGGTTCGCCGACGCAGATGCGTCAGCTCGCCGCCATGCGCGGCCTGATGGCGAAGCCCTCCGGCGAGATCATCGAGAGCCCGATCATCTCGAACTTCAAGGAAGGCCTCACCGTTCTCGAATATTTCAACTCCACGCACGGCGCCCGCAAGGGTCTCGCCGACACGGCGTTGAAAACCGCGAACTCGGGCTATCTCACGCGCCGCCTCGTCGACGTCGCGCAGGATTCGATCATCTCCACGACCGACTGCGGCACGCAGAACGGCATCCGCATGCGCGCCATCATCGACGCGGGACAGGTCGTCGCCTCGCTCACCTCGCGCATTCTCGGCCGCACCGCGGCGGAGGATCTGAAGTCGCAGGACGGCAAGACGATCATCGTGCGCGCCGGCGACATGATCCAGGAGGAGCATATCGAGGCGATCAACGCCGCCGGCATTCAGGAGGTGAAGATCCGCTCGGTTCTCACCTGCGAGGCCAAGAACGGCGTCTGCGGCAAGTGCTATGGGCGCGATCTCGCGCGCGGCACGCCCGTCAATATGGGCGAAGCCGTCGGCGTCATCGCGGCGCAGTCGATCGGCGAGCCGGGCACGCAGCTCACCATGCGCACCTTCCATATCGGCGGCGCGGCGCAGCTTGCGGACCAGTCCTTCATCGAGTCGAATTTCGAGGGCAAGGTGCATGTGCGCAACCGCCATGTCGCCCGCAACTCGGACGGCGACCTCATCGTCATGGCGCGTAACGTCGCCGTGGTGATTCTTGGTCCCGACGGCTCCGAGCGCGCGGTCAACCGTATCCAATACGGCGCGAGGCTGAAGGTCGACGAGGGCGACAAGGTGAAGCGCGGGCAGCGCCTCGCCGAGTGGGATCCCTATACGCGGCCGATCATCAGCGAAATCGACGGCATCATCGGCTTCGAGGATCTGGTCGAGGGCCAGTCGATGTCGGAGACGGCCGACGAGTCGACCGGCATCTCCAAGCGCATGGTCATGGACTATCGCCTCAACCTGCGCTCGGCGAGTCTCAAGCCCTCGATCGTCATCAAGGGCGAGGACGGCAAGATCGGCAAGCTGCAGCGCGGCGGCGACGCCCGCTATCTCTTGCCCGTCGACTCGATCATCGCGGTCGAGCCCGGCGGCACGGTGAAAGCCGGCGACATCGTCGCGCGTATTTCGGTCGAAAGCGCCAAGACGCGCGACATCACCGGCGGTCTGCCGCGCGTCGCCGAACTCTTCGAGGCGCGCCGGCCGAAGGACCATGCGATCATCGCGGAAATCTCCGGCGTCGTGCAGTTCGGCAAGGACTATAAGAACAAGCAGCGCATCACCATCACACCGACGGAGGAAGGCGCGGAGCCGGTCGAATATCTCATCCCGAAGGGCAAGCATATTCACCTTCAGGACGGCGACGTGGTAGAAAAAGGCGATTATATCGTCGACGGCAATCCGGCGCCGCACGACATTCTGGCGATCAAGGGCGTGGAGGAGCTTGCCGCTTACCTCGTCAATGAGATCCAGGAGGTCTACCGGCTGCAGGGCGTCAACATCAACGACAAGCACATTGAAGTGATCGTGCGTCAGATGTTGCAGAAGGTCGATATCGTCGATCCGGGCGACACCGGCTTCCTCGAAGGCGAGCAGGTGGATCACGTCGAGCTCGACGAGGCCAACGTCAAGGCGATCGAGAATGGCGGCAAACCCGCGACGGGCACGCCGGTGCTGCTCGGCATCACCAAGGCGTCGCTGCAGACGCGCTCCTTCTTCTCCGCCGCCTCCTTCCAGGAGACGACGCGCGTGCTCACCGAGGCCGCGGTCAACGGCAAGATCGACCCGCTGGTCGGGCTGAAGGAGAACGTCATCGTCGGCCGGCTCATTCCGGCCGGCACCGGCGCGGCGATGTCGAAGTTCCGCGGCATCGCCGGCGGCCGCGACGATCTCATCATCGAGCAGCGCGCCGAAACGGCTGAACCCGCGCCGGCGCTGCCGCCAGCGGAGTGAAACTGCAGGCATTATGAAAATTGAAAAGGCCGCCCTTTGCCGGGCGGCCTTTTGCTTTGGCCTGCGCGCTGTCATTGCGCGTGCAACGGAATTAGGACGCCCATGCTGCACGCCGGCTGCGCATCGCCTATATGTGAGCGGAAAGGAACGCAGCAGTGTCCCTATCCCTCCCCGCCCGTGCGGCGCGCGGGCTGATCTTCCTCTATCGCGTCACTTTCTCGATGATCGCGGGGCGCTTCTGCCGCTATGCGCCGACCTGCTCGGAATATGCCGACGAAGCGATCGCGCGCCATGGCCTCTGGGCCGGCGGCTGGATGGGCCTGGCGCGCCTCTGCCGTTGCCGCCCCGGCGGCGGCGCGGGCTTCGATCCTGTCCCGGACAGGCTGCGCGCCGACGCCAGCGCGCTGACGCCCTGGCGCTACGGCGTCTGGCGCCAACGACCCATATGCGAAGCGGTCGAAGCCGACGAGGCGACGCGGCCTAATTGAGCACGACGACTTTCGTCCCGACCTTCGCGCGGCCGTAGAGATCAACGACATCCTTATTGGTCATGCGGATGCAGCCGGAAGACACGGCGGCGCCGATCGTATCCGGCTCGTTGGAGCCGTGAATGCGATACTGGCTAGAGCCCAAATACAAAGCGCGCGCGCCGAGCGGATTGTCCATGCCGCCCGCCATGTGCCGCGGCAGGTCGGGACGGCGCCTCAGCATCTGCGGCGGCGGGCTCCAGTCCGGCCATTCGCGTTTGCGCGAGACCGTCTTCACGCCAGACCAGGCGAAGCCCTCTCTGCCGACGCCGACGCCATATTCGATGGCGCGCCCCTCGCCCAGCACATAATAGAGCCGGCGCTCCTTCGTTGAGATCACGATCGTGCCGCGCCCATATTGCGGATGTTTCCAATAGACGATTTGCCGCGGTATCGCCTGCTCTCGAAAGATGTTGAGAAAATCCGCGAGCGGCCCGCGACTGAGCGGGCTCTCCTGAGCGCGCGCCGGCGCGGCGCCGCAAAGACAAAGCGCCGCAAAGACAATCCACAGACGCTTTTCGCGCATCGGCGCCATCCTTCTTACGGTTCGTCTCGACGACCGCCGCCGCGTTAACCTTTTTTTTACGAATGTGGCCGATTTCGGGAGGCTAGAGCGCGCTGCGAAAAGGTGGAATCCGGCCTTTCGCGGAAAGCGCGCTCTAAACTTTTTGAATCGATCGCGTTATCTGCCTTTGGGCGCTTCCGCCCAAAGGCAGCGTGATCTAGAGCGAGATCAGAAGCCCCTCGTCGGCGCGAAGCGTTATTTCTGGCGCGAGCAATTCCCCATTGCGGCCGCCATGCGTGGAGATCGCAATCGTCGCGCCGGAGAGCGCCGGCGGCTTCCAGTTTCTCGCCTCGCCGCTGAAATTTAGCGCGGCAATAACGCGCTCGCGATCATGGACGCGCTCATAGGCGAGAATGTCGTTCTCAGCCGTCAGCAGGCGCCAGGCGCCCCCGTCGAGCGCGGCGTGTTCGCGCCGATAGCGCAGCAGGTTTCTCGTCAGCGAAAGGATGGACGACTCGTCCTCGCGCAGGGTCGCGACATTGCGGGTCCGATGATCCTCCGTCAGCGGCAGCCAGGGCTCGCGCGTGGAAAATCCAGCAAAAGCGCTCGCATCCCATTGCATCGGCGTGCGCGATGGGTCGCGGCCGACATTGAGGCCTGGCTCGCGCTTCGCCCAGGGGTCCTGCACGCGATCGGACGGAATCTCGACATGACCGATCCCGATTTCGTCGCCATAAAAGAGGGTCGGCGTCCCGCGCAGCGTCAAAAGCAGCATGGCGGCGACGCGCGCCTGCGCTGCGCCGACGCGCGCGGCGATGCGCGGCTGGTCGTGATTGCCGAGCACCCAATTGGGCCAGGCGCCTTCCGGCAGCGCCGCTTCATATTTCTCGATCAAGCCGCCGATTTCGGCGGCGTCCCAAGGCGCGCCGATCAGTTGAAAATTAAACGGCAGATGCACGCCGCCAAGATTCTTCCCGTAATAGGCGACGAGCCGCTCGACGGGGAGATAGATTTCGCCGATCAGCACGCGGTCCTCAAATTCATCGATAACGCGTCGCAGGCCCGCGATGACCTCTTGCGTTTCGGGCTGGTCAGAGGAGTAGGTCTGCGCGAGACGGCGAATATCCGGCCCTTCTCCGGCAAAGCCGGGATTGACGGGATTGTCGCGGAAGGCTGCATCCTTGATGAGATGGGAGATCACATCGACGCGGAAGCCATCGACGCCGCGCCGCAGCCAGAAGCGCAGCACGTCATGCATCGCCACACGCACTTGAGGATTGCGCCAGTTGAGATCGGGCTGCTCGGGCAGAAATGAGTGCAGATAATATTGCTGCGTAACTTCGTCCCATGTCCAGGCAGGACCGCCGAAATGGCTGAACCAATTATTCGGCGGTTCGCCATTCGGCCCCGCGTCGCGCCAGAGATACCAATCGCGCTTGGGATTGTTGCGCGCACTTTTGCTCTCCAGAAACCAGGGATGGGCGTTCGACGTATGGTTCGGAACGAAATCGACGATGATCCTTAGTTGCCTCGCATGCGCTTCCGTCATGAGCGCGTCGAAATCGGCAAGGGAGCCGAAGAGCGGATCGACATTGCAATAATCGGCAACGTCATAGCCAAAATCATGCATGGGCGACGGATAGAAGGGCGAAAGCCAGATGGCGTCGACGCCGAGCCAGACGAGATAGTCGAGCCGGCGCCGAACGCCGTCGAGATCGCCGACGCCATCGCCATTGGAATCCTGAAAGGAGCGCGGATAGATTTGATAGACCGTTCCGGTCTGCCACCAGGCATAGGACATCACGCTCTTCCTCCTGGCTGCGATATGGAAAGAAGCCGCACACGGGCGCTCAGCAGATTTTTCCGCTCGGCGCTGAGGCCGACCAGTATGTCGAAGGCGCCCGGCTCGATCAGCGGCTCCATATCCTCGCCGAGGAAGGAAAAGCTTTCCGCGCCGAGCGTGAAAGCGACGGTTTTGCTTTCGTAAGGCGCGAGAGCGACCCTGGCGCAGGCTTTCAATTCCATCAACGGGCGCGCGACGCTCGCCGTCACGTCGTGAATGAAGAGAAAGATCGTTTCTTGCGTCGTCTTGTCGCTTTCGTTGCGCGCTTCGATCGTCGTTTCGATATGCTCATCTGGCGAAAATTCGATTTTATTCACGCGAAGATTAGCCAATGTCACGCGCGCGTACGAGAGCCCATGGCCGAAGGGAAATTGGGGCTCGACGGGACAATCGAGATATTTGCTCGTGAAAGGATTGTTGGCTTCGGGCGGCCGGCCGGTCGAACGCTCGGCGTAAAAGATCGGAATCTGCCCGACTTCTCGTGGCCAGGCGACGGGGAGCCGCGCGCTGGGATTGAAGCGACCCGTTAGAACGTCGGCGATGGCATTGCCCGCCATATCGCCGAGGAACCAAGTCGCGAGCACGGCCTGCGCTTTCTCAAAGAGCCAGGGAACAGTCAGCGGGCGACCGGACGTCAGAAGCGCGATCGCAGGCGCGCCCAAAGCCAAGACCTTTTCGGCAAGCGCGCGCTGCTTGCCCGGCAATCCCAGCATCGCGCGGGAGGCGGCTTCGCCGCTCATGCCGGCGGATTCGCCGAGGCAGAGCAGGATAGCGTCGGCGCCGGCGGCGAGCGCGCAGGCCGCCTCGATCCCGCTTTCGTCATCGCCCGCGATCGAGACGCCCGGATGATGCGCGATGTCGCAATGCGGCAAGGCGCTTTTCAGCCCTTCGAGAACCGTGACGCAATTCGCGCTCGCGCCCGCCGCACACCAGGGGCCAAGCATCTCCGCGGGCGCGTCCGCCAAGGGGCCTATGACCGCGAGACGCCGAATATCGGCGGCGAGCGGCAGCACGCCATCGTTGGAGAGCAGCGTGATCGCGCGGCGCGCGGCTTCCCGCGCCAACTCCCGATGCGTTTCGTTCGCATCTTCTTCGAGCATCGCAAAGCGATAGGGATCGTCGAAAAGCCCGAGCCGCTCCTTGAGCCTCAACACGCGCGCGACCGCCGCGTCGATGTCGCCCATTTCGACAAGGCCGCGCGCCAGCGCCTCCGGCAGGCGATTAAGATAGACGCCGCTGACCATATCCATATCGACGCCGGCTTTGAGCGCGAGCGCCGCCGCCTCGACAAGATCGGCGGCGACGCCATGTTCGACGAGTTCGGCGATCGCCCCATAATCGCTCATGACGACGCCCTCGAAACCGAGTTCGCGGCGCAAAAAGCCGTTCAGCAACACGCCATGCGCCGCCATAGGATGGCCGTTGACGCTGTTGAAGGCGGACATGATCGCCGCAACGCCAGCTTCGACGGCGGCGCGAAAGGGCGGCAGATAGACTTCGCGCAGAGCACGCTCCGAGACATCCACCGACGCATAATCGCGACCCGCCGTCGCGGCGCCGCCTGCGCAGAAATGCTTCGCCGTCGCGGCGATGGCGTTTCGATGCGAAAGACTCTCGCCCTGGAAGCCCTTAACCTTCGCCCGCGCGAATTTTTCGGCGAGGAATGGGTCTTCGCCCGGCCCCTCGGCGATCCGGCCCCAGCGCGGGTCGCGCGCCACGTCGAGCATGGGCGCGAAGGTCAGGCAAACGCCCTCGTTCGCCGCCTCAAACGCCGCGACGCGCGCCGTATGCTCCCATAGGCTTTCGTCGAAGGCGCCCGCCTCGGCGAGCGGAATCGGAAAGATCGTACGATGCCCATGCAGCACGTCGAGGCCGAAAAGAAGCGGAACGCCGAGCCGCGTCTCCTCGACCGCGAGCCGCTGCGCCCCCGTCGCCGTCTCTCGCCCCCACAGGTTGAAGACGCCGCCGACGCGCCCGGCGCGAATGTCTTGCGGCATCTCCCCTGCGACGATTGGTCCGGTTACGGTTTGATTGGCCGTGACGAGATTAAGCTGGCCGAGCTTCTCCTCAAGCGTCATGGCGCGCAGAAGGGAATCAATGCGCGCCATGGCCTCTCCCGCCGCGGACTTCTTCATAAAGGCCCTTTTCGCGCATCGATGACCCTCGCCTTGACGCGACGATCCGTCCTACACTGCATCCATATTGCAATAGGCCGCCAAACTGGCAAAGCGACGCGGCGACGAAGAACGCAAGTTTCGGCGGGATAGTCGGCGATGACGGATCAGAGCGGCGCAGTTCGGGAGAAGATTGCGGCTATCGACCTATGGCCGCATCTTAAAACGATCCTTAACGCCCTTGGCGGTTCGCGCCAAAGACGCGCGCTCTATGGGCTCGGCGTCGCGGTCGTCGTAATCGTCGCCGCGACGGCTTATGGCCAGATTCGGCTGAACGCCTGGAATGAGCCCTTCTATGATGCGCTCTCGCGCAAGGATCTTCCGGGCGTGACCAAGCAGCTTCTGGTTTTCGCCTATATCGCCGGCGCACTGCTCGTTCTCAACGTCGCGCAGACCTGGCTCTCGCAGATGACCAAGCTGAAATTACGCGAGGGGTTGACGCGGGATTTGTTCTTTCAGTGGTTGAAGCCGCACCGGGGCTTCCATATCGCCAATCTCGGCGAAATCGGCGTCAACCCCGACCAGCGCATTGACGCCGACGCGCAGCATTTGGCCGAGGTGTCGACGGATTTGGGAATTGGGCTCCTGCAGGCGACGCTGTTGCTCGTCAGCTTCGTCGGCGTGCTGTGGGGACTGTCGGAAGGCGTCAGTTTCGACATTTTCGGCAAGAATATCGCCATTCCCGGCTATATGGTTTGGGCTGCGCTCCTTTACGCGAGCGTCGCCTCCTTTGGCAGTTGGCGCGTCGGCCGGCCGCTCGTCGAGCTTGGCGCCGAGCGCTATGCGCGCGAATCGGAAATGCGTTTCGCGCTCATGAACGCGAATGAACATATTGAAGCGATTTCCGTCTATCGCGGAGAAAAGCTTGAAGAGAATCGTCTGCACGACGAATTAGACCGGCTTCTTGCCGTGCTGCGCCGCATCGTCACCGCGACGACGAATCTGACCTGGGTCACGGCCGGCTATGGGTGGTTCACCATCGTCGCGCCGATCATCGTCGCGGCGCCCGCCTATTTCGCCGGAAATCTCACTTTCGGCGGCTTGCTGATGGCGGTAGGCGCCTTCACGCAGGTCCAACAATCGCTGCGCTGGTTTGTCGACAATGCGGGCGTGATCGCCGATTGGCGCGCGACCCTGCATCGCGTCGCAGATTTTCGCGAGGCGCTCTTCGATATCGACAGGCGCGAAAAGACGCGCGCCATCGCTTTTGAGGAAACCTCAGGCGACCGGCTTATTCTCAACAATCTGAGCGTTTATTCGCCGGCCGGCGTGACGACATTAAGCGAGGCGCATGTCGAAATCGCGCCCGGAGACCATGTGCTGATCGTCGGCGAGCCGCGATCCGGGAAGACGCGCTTCTTTGAAGCGATCGCCGGCTTATGGACGGCCGGGAACGGAGCCGTCCGTTTGCCGCGGGCCGAAAACATCTTCTTTGCGCCCAAGCGCCCCTATATTGCCGATCTCACTCTGCGCGACATCCTCGCCTATCCGTCTCCTCCCCAGAGCTTCCCGCAAGACGCTTATGACGCGGCGCTCGCGCGCTTCGCTCTCGATCATCTCACGCCCTTGCTCGATGGCGCGGCGCCCTGGGAGAAGGAGCTGACGGATGTCGAGCAGCAAGAGCTCGCTTTCGCGCGCCTTCTGCTGCACAAACCGCGATTCGTCGTCGTGGACGAAGCGATCGACTCGCTCTCGCCGCATGCGCGCGAGACGCTGTTCGATGTATTCGGAAAGGAGCTGGCGGAGACGGCGCTCGTCTATATCAGCGGACCGAAAGCCCCTGACAAATTCTTTCAACGCGTATTGCGTCTGACGCTCAATGCGCCGCCCCCGGACGCAGCCGCCTCTTGACGGCCGCTCATATCCGCCGACGCAGCCGCGCCATCCCGCCCCATAATCCGCCATAGTCGCCGAGCGACGCATGGACGATGTCCGGCAGCGCCGGATTCTTGCGCGGCAGCGCCCGCAGATGCGCTTCTATGCGATCGATCTGAATTCCGATTTCGTCCATCATCGCGCCGCCCATGACGATGCGGTCTGGCGACCAATAGGCGATCGTATTATGCAGGGCGAGGGCGACGATTCGGGCAAGCTCCTCCCATATGGGGTGATCCTTGCCGAGTTCGCGCGGCAGAACGCCGAAGCGCGCGCCGATCGCGTGGCCGGAAACGAGTTCCTCGAAGGTCTGCGCGACGCCGTCGAGATATTGTTCGCCGATTTCGAAGCCATAGGTCGCGCGGTCGATTGCGCCGTCGACGATGCGCGCGCCATTCACGCCGGTCGAGATGGTGACATAGGCGAGAATCGCCGAGCCTTTCCCCGCGCCGGCGGTCGCCTCGCCCAGCCCGACAAGGGCGGCGTCATTCTCCAAAATGACGCGCGCGCCAAGCATCGCTTCGACATCGGCGGCGATTGCGGCGCCGTTCCATTGCGGAAGATTAGGCGCATGAACGAGCACGCGCTTGTCGCGCGACAATACGCCCGGAACGCCGATGACGATGGCGTCTATCGACGCGCCCTCCGACGCTTTCGCCGCGGCTTCGCGCAGCGTCTCAAGGCCCGCGCGATAATCCTGCGCGGTCGCGACGATCTGGGGCGCGACAAAGGCGTCAAGATTTTTAGCGCCGGCGAACCGCGTCTTGGTTCCACCTATATCGACGACGACATACATAGCCGCTCCGCGCGCTTACGTCGCCGCACGAGGCGCGCCTTTCCCGGCGCCCGCCTCTTTCGCCGCGCGTCGATCCAAAATCTCGATCACTTCATCGTCGCCGATCTGCCGAAAATCCCGATAGAAAAAGCCGATCGCGCCGAAGGCGCGTGGCGTTTCGAGGCAGACGATCTCATCGACCTCGGCGCTCAGCGACTCAAGCGTATCGGGCGGCGCGACGGGCACGGCGAGCACGAGCTTCTTGGGCTGGCGCGCCTGAACGGCGCGCAAGGCGGCGCGGGTCGTCGCGCCGGTCGCGACGCCGTCGTCGACGACGATCGCGACGCGACCATGCGCGTCAGGACGCGCACGGCCGCCAAGATATAGGCTGCGGCGGCGTTCGATTTCCTCAACTTCGCGCGCGCAGACGGCGTCGAATTCCGCCTCGCTCACGCCGGCCATGGCGATCACGTCTTCATTGCGCACGATCACGGCCTTTCCGCCGTCCGCCACCGCGCCCATCGCAAGCTCCGGCTGATAGGGAACGCCGATCTTTCTGACGAGGACGAGATCGAGCGGCGCGTGCAGCAAGGCGGCGATCGGCTCGGCGACCGGCGCGCCGCCGCGGGGCAGAGCGAAGACCACGACATCTTCGTCCCTATATTTTGCGAGCTCCGCCGCAAGTCGGCGCCCCGCGTCGGCGCGATCGTAAAATGACATGACGTTCAACCTTCAGTCTTGCCGCCAGTGTCGAACGCCAGGGCGCGCTGCGCAAGGTCAAGATAGCGCGCGGCGAGCGGCTCCCATTTCTTGGGCTCGCGCGGCGTGGCGTCGAGGAGATGCGCGACGCAAAGCCGCGCCCGAAGCACGGCGCGCCACGCCGCATAGAGCGAGACCAGTTGTCGCGGCGGCGCACAAGAAAGGCGTTCCGCGACCTTGTCGACGAGCTGCGGTCCGAGGCCTTCCGCGCCAAGCTGCGCGCATTCCACGCCAAGAAAGGCGAGTTCGTCGAAGGGATCGACCTGGCGCAGCTCGGCGTTGAACTCCAGACAGTCGAAAATCACGATTGGCTCGCAAAGGCAGATATGCTCGGGGCGCAGATCGCCATGGCCGTCAATGATCGCGCCGGCGACGACGCGTTCTTCCAGAAGAGAGCGGCAGGCCGTCAGCCTGGCGTCGAGGGCGTCGAGCAGAATGGGAAGGCGACCGTGGTCGAGCGCGAATTCCCTTCGCGTGAGAATGTCGCGATTCTCCTCCTGCTCGCGAAAGAAACGCCGCGCATAATCCTTTGGGGCGATCGAGGAGCGTTCGGCGCGGCGATAGAAATCCGCCAATGTGTCGCAAAGCGCCTCGATAGCCGTCTGCGTGAGACGGTCGTCTCGGATCAGACGGTCGAGCATGGCCTCTTGCGGCAGCCGGCGCATTTCGACGAGCCAGTCCACGACCGCGCCATCGCCATCGCCATCGCCATCGCCATCGAGCGCAAACCCGCGCGTCGCATCAAAAGTCAGCGGGACGACGCCGAGATAGACATCCGCTGCAAGGCGCCTATTGAGCCGCGCCTCCTCGCGGCAATTGCGCTCGCGCGCCGCGATCGTCGAGAAATCGAGGAAAGGAAAGCGCACCGGCTTTTTGAGCTTATAGACCCTGTCGCCCGCGAGAAATACATAGGACATATGCGTTTCGACAACGCTCACCGGCGTCGGCGCGTCGGGATAGGCGCGAGCCTCGCTCAAGAAGCGCGCCTTGTCGGCGAGCGAGGGCGATCCCTCGTCGAAAGCCGCCGCCATTTGATGAGTCGAGTCGATCACCGCGCCGAGACCCTTCAGCCCTTGACGCAAATAAGCGGCTTGAGAAAGGCGACCTTTTTCGCCAATCCCGCCGCCTGCGCCGAATCGACGACGGCGCGCACGTCCTTATAGGCACCGGGCGCTTCTTCCGCGACGCCGCGCAGCGACGGGCTCTTGACGATGATCCCCTGAGCGCGAAGATCGTCGACGACCTTGCGTCCGCCCCAGGCGCGCGTCGCCGCATGGCGGCTCATGCGCCGTCCAGCGCCGTGGCAGGCCGAGGAGAAAGCCTGGCGCTCGCTCGTCTCCATGCCGGCGAGCACATAGGAGCCCGCGCCCATGCTGCCGCCGATCAGCACCGGCTGGCCGAAAGGCCGCAACGCCTCCGGCAGGCTCTCATGCCCCGGCCCGAATGCGCGCGTCGCGCCCTTGCGATGGATGAAAAGCGGTCGCGTTTCGCCGTCGATCGCGTGACGCTCCGTCTTGCAGGTGTTGTGCGAGACGTCGAACATGAGCGGCAATTCGGCGCGCTCGAAGAAACGCGCGAAGACCTGCCGCGCCAGATGGCCGATGATCTCGCGATTGGCGAGCGCGCAATTGATCGCGGCGCGCATGGCGCCGAGATATTTCTGGCCAAGCTCCGATTCGATCGGCGCGCAAGCGAGTTCGCGGTCGGGCAGAACGATGCCATATTGCTGCGCCGAGATGACCATCTCGCGCAAAAATTCCGTGCCGATCTGATGGCCGAGCCCGCGCGAGCCGCAATGGATCGTCACCACGCATTCGCCTTGGATGAGTCCATAGCCCGCGGCGACGGCGGGATCGAATATTTCGGCGACCTCCTGCACTTCGAGATAATGATTGCCGGATCCGAGCGTGCCCATCTCGCGCCGCTGACGCTGGCGCGCATGTTCCGACACCGCCGCAGGATCGGCGTCCGTCGCGCGCCCCTTTTCCTCGATGCGGTCGAGATCCTCCGCGCGCCCGAACCCGCGCTCGACCGCCCATTGCGCGCCGCCAAGCAGCATGGCGGTCGTTTCCGCATCGTCGAGCGCGATCTCGCCTTCCGAACCGACTCCCGCCGGCACATGCTCGAAGAGCGCGTCGGCGAGCGCCTGCTGAACGGAGAGGATTTGTTCACGCGTGAGATGGGTGAGATGCGTACGCACGCCGCAGGAGACGTCGAAGCCGACGCCCCCGGCCGAAACGACGCCGCCCTCGCCGGCGTCGAAAGCCGCTACGCCGCCAATCGGAAATCCATAGCCCCAATGGGCGTCGGGCATGGCGTAGGCGGCGCGCACGATGCCGGGGAGTTTCGCGACATTGGTGACCTGATCGAAGACCTTATCGTCCATCTCGGCGATCAGGCTTTCCGTCGCATAGATGATCGCCGGCACGCGCATCGCCCCGAAAGGCGCGACCCGCCAGGCCGTGTCCGAAAGCTTCTCGAAACGCGACGCCTCCATGGCTCGTCCCTCCACGCGATCAGCTTTGCGCGCCTATACGTCTATCACGCATTGCGCGCGCCACAGTCCTGGCCGATCCTCGACAAAGGCGAGTTCGGTATAGGTCGCGCCCTTCACCTCCACGGCGGGCGCATGACGCGCGCGCGAGACGGTTTCCCCGCGCGCGCGGCCGATGAGGCGATTATTGTCGATCGTCGCCTGAAAGTGTCCAAAGACCATGCGCCGCGCCGCCATCTCATAGACCAGCGCATTGAGCCAATCGACGAGCAGGATTTCGAGGCTCGGCGCCTTGAGCGCGATTTCTATCGTCCGCTCCGGCCGCACGGTCGCAGGATCGAGGATCGCCGCCATCATCGCAAGCGCCGCCTGTTCGCAGGCTTCGCCGGGCGTCGCGCCAAAGCCGCGCACGCCAATGTCGGCGTCATGGGGAAAATGCTCCCAGCGCGCGGCGGTCCTGGAATCGTCGTCCGCCTTCATGCCGGCGCTGCGGTCTAGGCGGCGTCGCGGCCGAGCGGCGTGACGCGGCTCGCCTGCGGGCCTTCCTGGCCCTCTTCCTCCTTGTAGCGCACCGGCGCGCCAGGCTTGAGAGCCTCGAATCCCGGGGCCTCGACGCTATTGCGATGGAAGTAGATTTCCCTGCCGTCGGCGCTCTCCAGAAAGCCGTAGCCCTCCTCCGCCACCAGCCTCTTCACGACCGCCGTCGGCGCCGCTTCGTGATGTTTCACTTTGCCGCGCATGCGGCGCACCTGATCCTGCAATCTGCGGCGCGCCCGTTTGAAGGCGTCATTGAGCGCGAAATCGAAGTCCTGGAAACGCTCGTCGAGCTGCGGCGTGCGCTCGATCGCCACTTCCCGCTTATCCGGCAGAACGAGATGCAGATTGATCTCGTACAGCCCGCCGGTATGATGATGCGCGCCCGGCCCTTTGACCACGACGCGACATGCGGTCGCACGCCCGAAACGGTCCTCAAGTTTCTCGATCAGTTTTAGAATCTTTTCCCGCCGCTCGGCCGACGACTCAAGGCCCTGAAAATCGATCTGCGGCTGCGTTTGCATGAGAGAACTCCCTTAACGGCGGAAAGCGGATTTCGAGACGTCTCTTTCAAAAAGCGAATGTAACGACGCTATCATAATTTCTGCATATGGCGCTTCGAGAAAGCGACGCCATTTGACAAAAGGACGCAATGGTCGCGAGGCCGGAATGACGACGAACGCAATCATGGCGAGCGATGTCGCGATCGGCCCGCTCGGGCTCGAAGGCGCGCTCTATCGACCGCAGCGCCCCAAGGGGCTGATTATTTTCGCCCATGGCAGCGGCTCATCGCGTTTCAGCCCGCGCAACAAATATGTCGCGGCGCGTCTCGTCGACGGCGGATTCGCCTGTCTTTTGTTCGATCTGCTGACGGCGCAAGAAGCCGAAGACCGCCGCAATGTCTTCGACATTCCCTTGCTCGGCGCGCGCGTAAAGGAAGCAATCGACTGGGCTGGCGAAAGCGAGCTTCGCAGCCTGCAGATCGGCCTCTTCGGGGCGAGCACCGGCGCCGCCGCGGCGCTTGTCGCGGCGGCCGACGACGAGGGCGGCCGCGTCGCCGCCGTCGTGTCGCGCGGCGGGCGGCCAGATCTCGCCGGCGAAGCCTTAAGGCGCGTCAAGGCGCCGACATTGCTGATCGTCGGCGGCTTCGACGATGAGGTGATCGAACTCAATCGCGACGCGCAGCGGTTGCTGCAGTGCAAGACGCGGCTCGACATCGTGCCCGGCGCCACTCATCTCTTCGAAGAGCCGGGAACATTGGAGCGCGTCGTCGAGCGCGCCGCCGATTGGTTTATCGAATATGTTTCGCGCGGCGGAGATCAGAGCGCTTTGGGCGCCTGAGCGGCGCGCATCGGCGCGAAGAGAGGTTTTCAGATGACGACAATGGCGTTGACCGAGCCGCCGCTAAAACGGCTTTTCGAGAGGCTGGATTTCGCGCCGCAGCCCATGACGCCCGAATTGGGCGTCGTGCATAGACGCTGGAAGGCGGCGCCGCGGGCGGGGACGGTCGCGCCGCGTCGACGGGAGATTACTTTCTCTCCGCAAGATCGCGCGGCGTCTCAAACGCTCTTCGTCCATCGCTTCGACGACGGGGTCGATGGCGGCGTGCTGACCGAGGGAGAGACGGCTGCAGAACTATTGCTCGGCCCCTGCCAAATCGGCGATCGTCTGAGGCAGGCGCAAAATCGTCGCGGCGCCGTTCGTCTGCGCCGCCTGCTCAAGGAAGTGCGGCGATCAGGCCAGGCGGTGCTGGCGCAATTCACCAGCGTCGAGCATGGGCGCGATCGCGCCGTCGTCGAACTTCTGGCGACGCCGCTCTCGGAAGACGGCGCGACGATCGATTCGACGCTCGTGGCGATCTCTATTCATAGGCTCGACGCGCCGGCGCCGGCTTGGCTTCCGCGCCTTTCCGCCGATCGCTGGCTCGCGCTTTTCGCGCTGGGCGCGAGCAGGCCACTGGGCGAAGAGATCGCGCAACGGCTCGGCGTCGAACTCGCGCCGGTGGAAGACCGCGTTTTCGAGGATGGCGAATATAAGATCAGGCCGCTTGAGAAAGTGCGCGGGCGCGATGTTTATATCGTCTCGAGCCTCCATGGCGACGAAGCCGCGAGTAGCGCCGATAAGCTCTGCAAACTGCTGTTTTTCGTCGGCGCTCTGAAGGACGCCGGCGCGAGGCGCGTCACCGCGGTCACGCCTTATCTTTGCTTTGCCCGCAAGGACCGGCGCACCAAGCCGCGCGATCCCGTGACGACGCGCTATGTCGCGCAATTATTCGAGGCGATGGCGACGGACCGACTCGTCGGCGTCGACGTGCATAATATCGCCGCCTTTCAGAACGCCTTCCGTTGCGAGACCATTCATCTCGACGCGCAGGCGCTTTTCGCGCGCCATTTCATCCACGATCTCGGCGACGCGCCGGTGGCCGTCGTCTCGCCCGATCTTGGCGGCGAGAAGCGCGCCGAACTGTTCCGGCTGCGGCTGGAGCGCATGTTGAAACGGCCCGTCGCCAAAGCCTTCATGGACAAATACCGTAGCGAAGGCCGCGTCAGCGGCGATATTTTTGCCGGAGACGTCAAGGATCGCATCGCGATCGTGATCGACGATCTCATCGCCGGCGGCGGCACAATGGCGCGAGTCGCGGCGGCGTGCCGCGCGCATGGCGCGGCGCGCGTCTGGGTCGCGGCGACGCATGGCGTGTTTTCCAAAGCGGCGGGCTCGATCCTGACCGAGGCGCCGATCGACAGGATCGTCATCACAAACACCGTCCCGCCGCCCACGGCGCTCGCCGCGCAATTGGGCGCGCGGCTGGAGACGATCGACCTCGCGGGCCTCATCGCCGAAGCCATACGCCGGCTTCACTCGGACGGGTCGATCAACGAGCTTCTGGAGGAAGGACCATAGCGTTATCGCCCTTTCTTTCATAAAAAAAGGGTTCGTCGCTTCGTTTCATCCGTCTTATTGATCAAAGAGGATAAAAATCATGGGGAGCATTGTTGAACCTACGCAGACTCAACTCGAAGATCTGGTCGCGCCCTATTTGGCGACGCAGTCTTCGGGACTCGGATTTGCGATCGGCTACGCCAGCATGGATTTTTCCAACCTTGGCGGGCTCTATTTCGCCGGCAATGTGCAAAATCAGTTCGGCGTGGCGTTGACGCTCGACGCGACGACGCCGTTCGAAATCGCCTCCGTCAGCAAGACTTTCACGGCAACATTATACGCCCGCCTGATCCGTTCGGTTCAATCGACCCTGACGATCGGCGATTATTGCGTCCCGAATGGCCCGCTGCGGATCAGTCCGACGCTCGCCAATATCACGCTCGACGAACTGGTGAACTATACGTCGGGCCTGCCCCAAGATAACGACAATGGCGCGGTCGACACCCCGCCCTATTGGACCTATCCCTATTCGATGCCGGGGATGATGAGCTTTCTCGAAGCCGCGCCGCCGCAGGTGGATCCGCCGAACGAGAAATATCGCTATTCGAACCTCGGCTTCGCGATCATGTCGGCGATCCTCGCCTCGAATGACGCGAACAGCAATCCAAGCGTCGGCGCGTTCATGCAGCAAATGCGCGAATATATTTTTAAGCCGCTCGGCCTACAGGCGAAATTTTTTAACGAGGCGTCGCTCGCCGAACTCCCGCTTGGATATGATTATGACTATACGCAGTCCCCCGTCTATTCGGCGGCGTCGCCGGGCTGGGTGTTTTTCCCGGCCTATTTCGGCGCCGGCGGAATCGTCGCCACGCCGAACGACATGTTCCAATGGCTGCTGTTCAACATGGGAATTGCGCAGCAGCCGCTTTTGACGCCCTTGCTGCCGGCGTTGCAGTCGCCGTCGACGTCGGTGCAGTGGGGCGACAATCAATTCGGCCTCGGCTGGTTCATCAATCCGGCAGGGACGAACTGGTCGGCGTCGATCTGGAAGGATGGCGATCTTGACGGTTTCGGGAGCTATATCGCCTTTCTCCCGAGCGCTAATCCCGGCGTCACGGCTTCGCAGGCCGGCGCGTTCGTCCTCGTCAACGCCGACGGCGTGACAGATTCTCAGGAAAACAGCGGCGTCGAAATCGCTTGCGCCTTGACGAACGATCTCCTGCTGATCATGCAGGGCGAGACGCCGCCGACCGACAAGTCCGTCTACCCAAGGTCCGCGCTGAGCCGGCGCCAGAAGCGTCCGGCGGCGCGGCCGGCTCCTCGGTAATTATCCGAAAATGAAATCGGTCCGTCACACAGCGCGTCATTGCCGACGCCTCGCCTCAGCGAAGCGTCGGGAATGATCAGTCAAAAGGCAAGGGCGGCGAAACTATAGTTTCTTGCCGAGCGCCTTCGCCTCGGCCTCGACCTTTTTCCAGGCGTCCTTGAGTTTGCCCCAGAAGGATTCCTGCGGCGCCTTCTTGCAATCGTCGATGATCATGGGAACGACCTTTTCCGTGCCCTCAATGTCGACGGTCGACGCGCCTGGCTTGCCGCTCTTGCTCTGAGCGGAAGACCAGTAAATCACCTTGGGCTGAAATTGGTCGTCGACGGCAAGGAATTCGTCGCATGTCCATTTTGACATCGGCTTCTTCGCGTCGGCCTGAACGCTTGTCGCAAAGACGCTCGCAAGAATGGCGATGAAGAAAAGTCTATTCATGGATGGCTCTCCCTTGTTCGCGCTTCTGGCGCGCTTTCCGATCAGATAATTCCTCTGATCGCAAAGCGCGCCAAATCATTAAGCTGGAGCAAGTTCGATCGAATAAGCCCGTCGACTTCTTCAAAGCTTGCTCCAGCGAGCGCCGGCGCCAGCTTATCGCTCTTCGCGCAAATGGAAAGCGGCCCGCGCGTGGCGGGCCGCTTCACGCATGCGCCGATGGCCGAAATCAGTAATAGCGGCGCCGCGCATAGCGGCGGCCGTAATAGGGGCGCGGCGCGGTGGCGGCGCCGATGAGCGCGCCGCCGG